>NZ_ABZS01000136.1 GCF_000173615.1 Sulfurihydrogenibium yellowstonense SS-5
CTCGTTATGTAAAACCTTATTTAGCTGATGGTGTTGCCGTTTGGAGAAATGGAGATATTGAAATTAAACTAATTGCACCATGGGTAAGCCGGAGCATGTACTTAACTTATACTCACAAACCATTAGAAAGCCAAGCACTTAACAGCGATAATTATTATTTAAACAAAACATTAAGCAAACCATCAAAAGGATTATAAAAAAAAACAACAGGAGGTATGAAAAACCATGAAAAAAACTTTAAGCATTCTCTTTTTACTACTTAGCCTTTTAGCTTTTAAAAACTTGGCTTACGCAGAAACACCAATTGATGCATGCTGGAACTTTAACAAAGCTGGAGATTATAAAAGAGCTATAGAAGCCGGTAAATTAGCAGTTAAAAAAGATCCATATAACTCAGATGCATATTTTTGTTTGGGAAAAGCTTATCTTAATATTGGAGAGCTCAAATCTGCTTATGAAAATATGAAAAAAGCAGAGAGTTTAACAAATAAAAAAGAAGATTTAATGTATATTTACAATAAAATTGGAGATATTTTATCCAAGATGGGCTACTTAGATGATGCACTTTTATATTACAGTAGAAGTTTAAGCTTAGCAAAGGATTTAGGTGATACAGCTATGCAGGCTACTTTACTAAACAACATTGCTGGGATATACGATGATAAAGGAGAATTAGATAAAGCTTTAAGTTATTATGAAGAATCCCTAAGTTTACAAACGAATGAAAAATACAAAGCAACTACTTATAACAATATTGCTATTATATATTCCAAAAAAGATGATTATCAAAGGGCTGTTAAATACTATCAAAAAGCTATTGAAATAGATGAGAAATATGGAGATTATCACAAAGCTTCTATTTTTAAGTTAAACCTTGGAAATACCTATAGAAAGATGAAAGATTATGAAAACGCAGAAAAATACTTATCTGAAGGTCTTGAAGGTGTTAAAAGGGTAGGTGATAAATATTGGGAAGCAACGGGTTATGTGTATCTTGCTTGGCTTTATAGAGATAAAGGAGACAAAAAATCAGCAAGAGAATACTATACTCGTGCATATAATATCTTTAAATCTATTGGGGCAGAAGGAGATGCTCAAGGTGTTTTAGCAGACATTCAAGCGCTTGAGAGAAAGAGAATAACTGTTTACGGTGGTGTTGAGATCGGCTCTAAAGGAGTAAAAGCTCAGGCTTATAAGATTGCTCTTAAAGGTGATGATTTTTATGATTTAAATGAAATTTTAAGGGAAAGTATAAATACGACTATTATATCCGGCGTTAAAGAATCTGGAAAATTTTCTAAGGAAGGTATAGAAGAAACAGCTCAAGCGGTTAAAACATTTGTTGATAAATTAAAAGAGAAAGGTGTTCCGGCAGAGAATATTTTTATAGTTGCAAGTAGTGCTATAGCTTCTGTTGAAAACAAAGATGAGTTGGCTAACAGAGTTAAAGAGCTTACAGGTTATAACTTAGAGTTTTTAACTGTAAAAGATGAAGTGCTTTTTGCAATTGCTGGCTCTGTACCACCAAAATATTTCTATAACTCCATACTTGTAGACATAGGCAGTGGAAATACAAAAATTGGCTATCTTGAAAAAGTAGGAAATTCTACAAATGTTAAAAACTTTGAAATTCCTTACGGTACTGTTAGCCTTACAGAAAAAGCAAATAAAGGTAACGACTTTCAAAACGAACTTACAAACATTCTTAATAATGAAGTTGTACCTATGCTAAAAAGTGAATCTCAAAAAAATCCTGCTTATGTTAACAGAAAAAATGTTTTCTTAGTTGGTGGTATCATATGGGCTATAACAACTTTACAAAAGCCAAGTCAAATAGAGGATGCGTATGTTAAATTAACTCTTGCAGATATAAAAACCTTTACTCAAAGCTTACGCCAGAATCCGGATAAAGTATTAAATCCAGACCTTTCTAAGTTAAAGCCAGAGTTAAGAGAAAAAGCTAAAAAGCAAATAGATAAAGTTAAAGATGTATTCACTGTAGAAAATTTATATTCTGGAAGCATGTTGTTAGAGACAATAGGTAAAACATGGGGATTTGATAAGAAAACTCTAATATTCCCAAGATACGGCAACTGGCTTGTTGGATATGTAGTTCTAAGAGGATACTTTGAAGAAACAGCTCCTGCAAATAGCGGAAAATAAGCTTCCTAAACAATCCCTGCCGTTGGCGGGGATTTTATTAATCTAAAAGAACAAAAATAATTAATCAGGAGGTATTAAAACTATGAAAAAAGCTTTAAGCATTTTTGTTTTATCGCTCGGTTTTTTAGCGTTTGAAAACATAGCTTATGCTCAGCCAGAGATTGATGCATGCTGGAACTATAACAATTCTGAGGATTATGAAAGAGCTGTGCGATTTGGTAAAATAGCTGTTGAAAAATATCCCGAGAATGCTTCAGCGCATGGCTGCTTAGGATTAGCTTATTATAATGTTGGTGAACTTAAACTTGCTTATGAGGCTCTGAAAAAAGCTGCAAGTTTAACAGATAATAAAGAGGTTCTGATGTATATTTATAATCAAATTGGACTAACTTTAGAAAAAATGGGCTACTTAGATGATGCAATTCCGTATTTCAGAAAGAGTATAAGTTTAGCAAAAGATTTAGGTAATAAAGATATGCAGTTTCAAATACTAAACTACATTGGTATGAGTTATAAAAATAAAGGAGAATTAGATAAAGCCTTAAGTTATTATGAAGAGTCTTTAAGTTTACTAAATAATGAAAAAGAGAAAGTTGATATTTATGGCGATATTGCTTCTATATATGCAGAAAAAGGTGATTATAAAAAAGCTATTAATTACTATCAAAAAGCTATTGAAATAGCTGAGAAATATGGTGATTATCGTGGTGCTTCTATACAAAAGTTAAACCTTGGAGATACTTACACAAAAATGAAGGACTATAAAAAAGCGAAAAAATATCTTTCTGAAGGTCTTGAAGGTGTTAAAAAAGCAGAAGATAAATTTTGGGAAGGGGTAGGCTATTTGTTTTTTGGAAAACTTTATAAAGATAAAGGGGATATAAAAACAGCGAAAGAGTATTATACTAGTGCTTATGATCTTTATAAATCTTTAGGGGTGGAAGTATTAGCAGAGAAGATTTTAGAAGATATAAAAAAATTAGATAAATCAAAATAACCATCTCACTCCCTGCCAGCTGGCGGGGGAATTTTCTTAATCATACACAAAAATTTTTAAACTGCTATCTAAAATATTCAAAAATCTTTTTACAGTGTTTGCATGACCTTTGCCAATTAAAACAATGATTTTATAATCAGGATATTTTTTATACGTATCGTATATTTTGTATGCCATGCCGTAGTCCCAGGCAAGCTGGATATCATAAAAAGCCTGCTTATTTTTTATGTTTTTATGCTCTTTTATTGCTTCATCAATAAACTTTATCTCCTCCGGTGTGTGCTTTGGAATTGGCTTTGGCAAATATGCAGAATCTATATTTTCTAATCCTTTCTTCCTAATTTCAGACAGTAGCTCAGACGGAATGTTTAAAGCAACGACTTTTATCTTGTTTTCTCTCGCAAACTCTAAAATATCTTTGTATAGATTGATATCAAAGCCCCATCTTTTATTATACTCTGTTTTTTCTATAAGTTGGTTTAAATCTACCTCACCTTGAATATACTTATCCAAATACTCCTGAAAAGGTTGCTGGAACATCTCCATTGCAATGATTATTTTCTTATCATATTTATAATAATCTTTAATTACTTCAAGCTGCTTTTTATGGTCAAGCTCATCTGTGTGATTTTCTCCAACAATGATGATGTTATAGCTTTTAAACGTTGAAAATACTAAAATAAAGCCTATCATAAAAACTGCTAAAGGAGATAAGTTTAATTTCATAGTCCTGAAATTATAGCACAGTAAGGGGGTGTTCCAAAATCTTTGTAAGTTTACCTTTCCGTGTCATACTGAGGACGAGGTCAGAAGGATCTCATTTTTGATTTTTGACTTGAAAAGAAAAATATGAGATTCTTCGTCGGCTGCAGAATGACATATAAGGCTGTCTTTTTCTCTAATGCTTATCAATCAACCTTTCTCCGTCATCCTGAGGCCGTAAGGCCGAAGGATCTCTTTTCCAAATTTTATAAAAACAGCTAATTTCTCACTCAAGGTGTTAAGTATTATAGCTTATATTAAAAATTTCATAAAAGATTTTTTCAAACCAAATCTTAGATAATGGTATAATTTCTATTTACATCAAATCCTTACGGAGGAAGAAATGTTAGCAAGCAAGTTCTTTATGCCAACTTTAAAAGAAAATCCATCCGACGCAGTTGTTCCAAGTCATATATATCTTGTTAGAGGCGGTTTTATAAGAAGTTTATCAGCCGGAATATATGAATACTTACCACTTGGATTAAGAGTTTTAAGAAAAATAGAGAATATAATCAGAAAACATATGGATGATTCAGGGGCCTTAGAGGTATTATTGCCAATTCTTACACCTGCTGAACTTTGGAAAGAAACAGGAAGATGGTACGTATACGGAAAAGAGCTTTTTAGATTGAAAGACAGAAAAGATGCAGAGTTTGCCCTTGGTCCAACTCATGAAGAAACAATAACAGATTTAGTAAGAAAAAATGTTAGGTCTTACAAAGATTTGCCGCTAAATTTTTATCAAATACAGACAAAGTTTAGAGATGAAGCAAGGCCAAGATATGGCTTGATAAGAGGAAGAGAGTTTATCATGAAAGATGGATACTCTT
>NZ_ABZS01000135.1 GCF_000173615.1 Sulfurihydrogenibium yellowstonense SS-5
AAACATTGGGCTAAGACTGAAGAAGGTGTAAAGTACTTGTGCGGAAGTAAAAGAAATATTCAACTGAAAGCGTTATAAAATTTTCATAGGCTTGAAGTCGAGGTTTGAAGGATCTCTTCTTCAAAAAAGAGGAAATGGAATTCCTAGCCGGCTGCAGAATGACATCTAAGATTATCTATCCTTTAATGCTTACCAATCAACCTTTCTCCGCCATCCTAAGGACGTAAGTCCGAAGGGTCTAATCTTTTAAAAATTGAGGAAAAAGCAATAGGCAAAAGGCAAAAATTCTTCTAACGGCTGTAGAATGACGAACAAGAGAGACTGTTCCAAAAATCTACGTCTTCATTCTGAGCGAAGCGAAGAATCTCATTTTTTCTTATTTTTAAAAGAGGAGATCCTTCAGCTTACAGCCTCAGGATAACACGGAAAGGTAAGTTTGTGAGAATTTTAGAACAGTCTTACGAAAAAGATGATAATTGAAATGTGATAGAATAAATTTTGGTAATTGCTTAAAATAATCCACCTATGCTATAATATCAAGTAGTATAGGAGGTAAAACATGAATTTAGTAGAATTACTACAAATAGCGTCATCTGAAGAAAAAGCAGAGGGATTTTTAAGAGAAAGAGGCGTTCTTAAAACATTTGATAGCTGTCCTTTCTGTCATGCCAAAAACATTGGTAAAATTAGAAGAAACTTCTACAAATGCTATAAATGTAAAAAAGAATGGAGTGTTAGAAAAGATAGCATCCTTGAAGATTTAAAAATTCCATTCTCTAAATTCATATTGGCTGTAAAACTATTCATTCTTGAAGTTCCAGCTCATAAATCACATAAAGAGCTTGATTTGGCTTACAATACTACGCACAAGATCTACACAAAACTTAGACAATGTATATACAAATTTGTCTCAAAAGATGACCAGCTTTTATCAGGAGAAGTAGAAATAGATGAAAGCTATTTTGGAGGAAAAAGGAAAGGCAGTAGAGGAAGAGGAGCAAAGAATAAAATTCCTGTGTTTGGAATTCTTGAGAGAAATGGAAAAGTCAAAGTTGAGATAGTAAAGGATGTGTCTGCTGAAACACTACTGAGAGAAACCATAAAGAAAGTAAAGAGAGGGAGTTTGATATATACAGATAAATTCAAAAGTTATGATGGTCTTGTGATGTATGGATTTAAACATGAGAGGATAGATAAAAGTGTAAAGTTTGCAAATGGTAAAGTGTATATAAATGGCATAGAAGGATTTTGGAGTTATGTAAAGGAGAGGCTGCTAAAATTTCATGGTGTAAGTAAGGACAATTTTATCTACTATCTAAAAGAGCTTGAATTTAGGTATAACTTTATGGATAATATTGACGATAGTTTATATAAATGTTTAGGTGGAATAAATTGAGGAATTACTTACTTTAAAATACAAGCTTTAGAGTTTTCCAGAAAAGCTCAAATGAAAACTCAAATATCTGAATTGTGCCGTCTATCTCTAAATCAGTTTTTGCAGTTTTAACAGCTTCGCTTAATCTATCTAAAGTATTGTTTAAATTTTCTAAAGCCTGGAGAATTTCAACTTTTCTCATATAAAACTTTCCCTGTTTCATAAACTATGTTTTTAAAGTTTTCGCTACATTCATTATGATAAACAATATCTACTGAAGACATTCCGCTTATATCTTCTACAAGCTCTTTTATCTTTCTTTTTAGTCTAAAATCTACATTTTGTTTTAATTCAACTGCCAAATCGATATCTGAGTATGGTTTATTTTCTCCTTTAGCTCTTGAGCCAAAAAGTAATATTTTTTCTGGCTGTAGTTTTTCTACCAAAACATAAACTACATCGTTAATTATTTTCTCTACTTTATCCATTTTTAAATATTTCAAACATTGCTTTTATAAATTCATCGTTTTCTTCTTTTTTGCCAATAGAAACTCTTAAGCAGTTTTCAAGCTTTGGAAGGTGGGACATATTTCTTACAAGGACGCCTTTTTCTATTAGCTGTTTATGCAGCAGGTCTCCGTTTGGAACTTTCATCAAGAAAAAGTTTGCATCTGATGGATAGACTTTTATGTGTTTTATCTTAGAAATTTCTGACATCACTCTTGTTCTTTCTTCTCTTACAGCTTTTATTTGCTGATTTAATTCATCTAATCCTTCTGTTAGTACAATTTCTCCTATTACCTGCGTTGGATAGGTGACGTTAAATGGCAGTCTTGCTTTGTTTATCTCTTCTGCTACTTCTTTTTTTGCTATTAGATAGCCGAGCCTTATACTTGCAAGTCCTACCTTTGACATTGTTCTTAATACAACTACATTATCATACTGCAGAGCTTCTTTTATAAAGCTTTCTTTATCTGAAAAGTGGATGTATGCTTCGTCTATTACTGTAAAAACTCCTTTATCTATCACATATTTTATTAAGTCTCTATCAAAGCTGTTTCCTGTTGGGTTGTTTGGAGATGCGAAGAAAAAAGCATCAGGATTTTTTGATAATGCTTTATCTATCTCTTCCTTTGTAAGCTGAAAATTTTCATCAAGCTCAAACTCTACCTTTGGTCTTCCTACTACGTCGGAAGAGACTTGATACATAGGAAAGGTTGGTATCGGATAAGCAACCGGATTTTTTAGATCTCCGATAACTGTAATTAAAAGATGTATCAACTCATCTGAACCATTTCCAAGAACAAGGTTTTCTGGTGTTATATTTAGATTTTCTTCTGAATTTACAAAATTAGCTATCACTTCTTTAAGTCTTGTTGCATGTGGGTCTGGATATCTTTGAAAGTTTATTTTTTTAATTTCTTGGGATATTCTTTCTTTTAACTTGTCTGACAGGTCAAACGGACTTTCATTTGAAGATAATTTTACTTTACAAGGCGTTGTTTCTGTTTTATAAGCTTTTAGATTTTTTAGCCTTTCTAAGTATTTCATTTACGCTCCCACCGTTTCTTTTTTTGTTTTTTCTCTTAAAATCTTTTCAACTTCCAAAATTAAAGGTCCGGCAACGTAAATCGATGAGTAAGTACCAAAGACAATACCTATAAGCAATGCTAACGCAAAGTTTTGGAGAGATTCTCCACCAAAAAAATATATTGCAATTACAGAAAATAATGCTGTTCCTGATGTGATTATCGTTCTTGCCAAGTTTTCGTTGATGCTTCTGTTGATGATGCTTTCCATATTTTTTCTTCCACGGGCTTTTATGTTTTCTCTGATTCTATCAAAAACAATGATTGTATCGTTTAAAGAGTATCCAAGAACCGTTAAAATTGCTGCGATCACCGTAAGGTCTATCTCTTTTCCAAGAAGTGAGAATATACCAAGTGTAATGATTGCATCATGAAACAGTGGAATTACAGCTGCAATTGCAAATAAAGGCTCATATCTATAACCTACAAAAAGTAAAATCCCAAGCATTACAAAAATCATAGAGTACACGCTGGCTTTTGCCATCTCGCTTCCAACCAAGGCATCTATAAACTCTACCTTTCTTATTTCATACCGACCTTGATATTTACTATCTAACGCTTTTTTTACTTTTTCAAGAACAACGCTTGAACTTCCCTTTTTAGCCGGTACTCTAATTTCAACTTCATCTTTGTTGGTTCCTACTTCTTGAATTAAAGAGTCTGCTAAATCTACATCTTTAAGAAGATTTCTAACATCAGAAACTCTCATCTGCTGGTTAAATTTAACTTGAATCGACGTTCCACCTGTAAAATCAAGTCCAAGATTAAAGCCTCTTGTGAAGAATAAAACAAAGCTTAATATTAGCAAACTTAAAGATATCCCATAACCTATTTTTCTAATCTTTAAAAAGTCTATATTTGGTGGTTCTACCATGAAATTTCTCATTTTCTATCTCCTAAACAGCGTATTTAAAGTGTTTTTTGCCGCCGAGGACTAAATCAAGCAGCATTTTTGTTAAAAATACAGCAGTAAATAAGTTTATGAATGTACCAATAGAGAGCGTTGCTGCAAAGCCTTTAAGTGGTGCATTTCCAAACTCAAGTAAAGCAAGTGCTGCAATTATTACTGTTATGTGTGAGTCAAAAACTGCGTTAAAACCTCTTTTAAATCCTTCTTCTATAGCAACTCTTAGTGTTTTACCATTTTTAAGCTCTTCTTTTATTCTTTCAAAGATAACAACGTTTCCATCAACACCCATACCTATGTTTAATATGATACCTGCAATACCCGGAAGTGTTAAAGTAATGTCAAATAAAAGCATTGTCACCCAAAGCAGCATTAAGTTAAAAAGAAGTGCAACTACTGCAATAAATCCTGATACTGCATATCTAAATATCATAAAAAGTCCAACGAGAACAAAGGATACAATGCCTGCTGTTAGAGTTTTATCAATAGATTCTTTTCCAAGGGTTGGACCGATTATTGTCTCTTCAATTATTTCTACCGGTGCAGGTAATGCTCCGGCTCTTAAAACTACAGCTAAATCGTTGGCTTCTTCTGTTGTAAATCTTCCCGTTATCTGTCCTGATGATGTTATTCTTGACCTAATCACAGGTGCAGACATAACCTTTCCATCAAGAACTATTGCAAGCCTTTTACCAATCATTTTGTTTGTAGCTTCACCAAATATTTCTGCTCCTTCTGATGTAAGCTCAAAATTAACCGCCGGATTTCCTGCTTGGTCTGTTGAAACCCTTGCATCTTTAAGCATTGCTCCTGTTATAACAGGAGTTTTTTTAACTAAAAACCATTCTTTTACAGGTTGACCGTTTACTATTTCTTCTTGACCTTCTAAAATTCAAGGTCATCAGGCAGG
>NZ_ABZS01000134.1 GCF_000173615.1 Sulfurihydrogenibium yellowstonense SS-5
ACAGAAGAACAATTTGGTTTAGAAAAAGAAAATCATCAAACTGATTTAGATGAGTTAGAAAAAGTCTTAACAGGTCAATTCGAAGAGAACATACAAAAAAGGGTAGACATCCCGGAAGATATTTTAAAGCCTACAGAAGATACATCGCAAGCATATGAACCTAAGGTGAATAATATAATAGAAAATAAACTTCCATCATTAGAAGAAATTTTATCTATGGAATCTCATGCTGAAAGAGAATCTGTTGCACCATCTATTAACGAAATCTTGGAACCAAATCTATCTGAAGAAAATAATTTATCAGATATCGATAACATTTTAAATGAGATTGAAAAAGAATTTATAAAAATCATAGGACCGTTTGGGAAATATATATTCAAAAAGAGAAAAGAGGAATTTTTTAAAAAAGACAATATAACCAAATTTTCAGTTTTAAAATTTATTCATTCTCTGGCTGAAGAAATACCAGAAATTAAAAAAAGAGATTTATTTATTGAAAATACAAAAAGTTTCTTATTAAATCTTTAATGGAGGATTAATATGGCTGTTAAATATACAGAAATACTTGAAGAATTTATTAGAGACTCTGGGGCAGAGGGTGCTGTTTTAGTAAGCGTTGATGGATTAGCTATTGCATCTGTGCTTCCAAGCACGGCTGATGAAGATAGAGTTGCAGCTATGGGTGCTGCTATATTATCCCTTGGTGAAAGAGTAACATCAGAATTAAATAAAGGAAATCTTGAACAGTTATACATTAAAGGTTCTACCGGATATGTTATATTTACAGGAATTAAAGATGTTGCTGTTCTTGGAGTTTTAGCTCCGGTCAATGCAAAATTGGGTCTTTTATTAATGGAAATTCACAGAACTGTAAAAAAACTTGAACAAGAGTTAAAATAATTAAAATAATTAAAAAGTTAAAATTGGAGATCTTTAATGGCAATAGCTGGGGATTTAAGAATATTTAATTTTGTAGACATATTTCAAGTTTTACTAAAAGATAAAAAAGATGGAATTCTTGTAATAGAACAGGATAATAATAATATTGCTGTTTATTTCAAGGAAGGTGATATCGTATATATAAGAGAAGTTAAAAAAGTATTTTACATATATCTTGATGTGGATTTTGAGGTTGTATTGAAAAAAGAAGGCGTTGATAAATCAGAACTATATAATGTTTTAGTGGCAAGACTCCCTAAACTATTGTCTATTAAGGAAGGTAAATTTTCTTTTACATCGGGATTTATAAAATACCCACCGGATTTAAAATCTTTAATTCCTATTGAAAAATTAATAATGTATCTTGCAAGACAATTAACTGAAGAGGAAGTTGAAAGAAAGATTTCAGATTTAAACTTAGTATTTGTAAAATCTTCTAATTATGAAGATATTGCAAAAAAGGCTTTTTTGACTGATTATGAAAAGAAAATTCTTCATTCAATAGATGGAAAAAATAAAGTTGCAGATATAATTAATATTACAAAAATTAATGACCTTACAGTTAAAAGAACGTTGTATGGTTTCTTAGCGTGTGGAATTATACAAAGGGAAAAGAAGAAAGAGAGAAAAATAGGTTTTGACTTAACAAGAAATCTACTCAACAAAATAATTTCAAAGATTAAAGGGTTGTAAAATGGCAGAAAAGAAAATAAAAATAGTAGTGGCAGGACCTTACGCTGCAGGAAAAACACAATTTATAAATACAATTAGTGAAATAGAAACTGTAAAAACAGAAGCAAGAACTACAAAAGCTGGAGAAAAAGAAAAGAAAGATCACACTACAGTTGCTATGGATTTTGGAAGGATAAAAATCGATTATGAACATACGCTTTATTTATTTGGAACACCTGGTCAAGCAAGATTTGATTTTATGTGGGATATTCTTGGTAAGGGTATGGTTGGGTTAGTTGTATTGGTAGACAGTACAGACCCTGCTACATTTCACGAGGCAAGAAGAATTATAAACTTTTTTGAGGCAAGGTATCCAGCTCCGTTCGTAGTTGGTGCAAATAAACAAGATTTAAAAGGAGCATGGAGTCCTGAAGATATTAGAACAGCTTTAGATTTAGGAGAAGAGATAAAAGTAATACCACTAATTGCAACAGACAAAGAAAATGTTAAAAGAGTTCTTTTAGAGTTATTGGAAGAAATTTCAAAATATATCTAACATAAAATACGTCGGGTGAGAAATTCAACAAAAACATGAGATTCTTCGCTTCGCTCAGAATGTTCTATGTTAAATGTCAAGTACAAAAATTTTCATCAAATGGTCTTCTGTTTTTTAATACACCATATGCCTGTCTTAATAACTTATGTGCTACAGCCACTAATGCTAACTTTTTAGCTTTACCTTTACTTACTAACCTTTCGTATAATTCTCTGCAGTATTTGTTAAACCTTATTGCTGATAATGCTGCCATGTATAATATCTTTCTTGCATATGGATTTCCCATTTTCTTTATCGAACCACTTTTCTTTACACTCGTTCCACTTTCATGTATACCTGGACTGATTCCTATAAAACTTGATGCATCTTTTACACTCTTAAATCTTTTAAAATTTCCATATACTGATATTATCATTCCTATAACCCTATCACTTATACCAGGTATACTTTTTAAAAGTTTGTACTCCTCTTGATAATTCTTCTTAGTCAACTCTTTTATCTCTTTTTCAAGTTCTTTTATGTTTTTTTCTATTTTTTCAATTAGCTCATAGTAATATTCCAAGTTCTCTTTCAATTTTTTGATTGGTATTGGTACATGACTTAAAGATTCTCTTTGATTTCTTAGCTTTGTAAGCTGATGCTGTAGGTCTTCTAATATCTTTAGTTTTATTTCTATTTCTTTTTCTACATCTGGTTTTGGTTTATAAAGCTCTCCATCGAAAAACGTTCTTCCATACTGTGCAATAAAGTATGAATCAGTCTTATCTGTTTTGACTCTTGTCATTTTAGCTTCCATAAACTTCTTTATTGAAAATGGATTTATCACTGCTACTTTATAGCCATTTTCATACAGATAATTAGCAAGCTTTAAATGGTAAACTCCTGTATGCTCCATTATGATAAGCATATCTGACTTTTTAAACTTCTTAAGGTAAAGCTTTATTTTCATTTCAAACTCAACCGGGTCTGATTTAACTTCAAAGGTTTCTTTCTTGTTATCATACAATACTGTAGCAGTGAATGAGTTTTTAGATACATCAACTCCAACGACGATTTTGTAGTTGTTCATAAGATTACCTCCTTTCATAAAATACTTGACATGAGAGAAACTTCCTGATAACCTATCATCGTAATCAATACAGGCTTAAAAGCCTAATGTTCTGATTCAGGTTTTAGGAAGTAGAGGAAGGACAGTCTACAAACATTCTGAGCGGTCTTAAAAGACCAATGACAAAGACTTGATCTGTCCTTCCTTTTTTCTCCCATGTCTGTAATTATTATAAAGCTTATTCTCTTGTAGATTAAAATTTTTAGTATATTTAATATACGATGACAAATAGGGTTGCTCCTAGTCAAGCATATGATTATCAAATTTTCTTCGTCATCCTGAGGATGAGGACGAAGTCCGAAGGATTTCTTTTTAAATTCTATAAAAACCGCTAATTTCTCATTCAAGGTATTTCAAAAATATATCTATATAAAATCATCCTTTCTTTGATGATTATCATTTAACCTTTTCCTGTCTGTCATTTTGAGGAATTCGGTTCAAAGGGCATTCTTTTTTAAAGAAGGTGATCAGGTAATAGAGACAATCACTGAATTGCCAGTATAGTGAATAAGTAAGAAATAAAAAGGTGGAGATATTCTTCGCCGGTTGTAGAATGACAAATAAGCAAAAATCAAAAAAATTCTAACAAGCAAAGAATGATGTCATTACAATTCCGAACTTAAAAAAATTTTTCTTGCAACATACTTAAATAGTAACGATTTTATACTTCTTATCCTTTACTTTCTTTTTCTTCACTTTCAATATACTTTTTCGCATCAGCGTACATATTTTTAAATCCAGCTATAAGACCAAGAAAAAAGAAAATTATAGTTAGGTAAGGTGATGTGCCAAAATAATTATCTAATAAATAACCAATGGCAACACCTACTATTACACCGGAGACTAAATGTAATCCAATTGTTAAAAAAGATAAATTTTTATTCATTCAATCCCAAAACATCCTGCATATCATAAAGACCGTTTGGCTTACCTACAATCCATTTTGCAGCTTCTAACGCACCTTTAGCAAAGATATCTCTTGAAGTAGCTCTGTGAGTCAATTCTATTCTTTCACCCATTGTAGCAAAGATAACTGTATGCTCGCCTACCACATCACCACCTCTAAGAACAAACACTCCAATCTCTTTATTACTTCTTTCACCTGTCAAACCTTGCCTACCATAAACGACTTTTTCTATTCCTGTTGCTTTCTTTAAAATATCCACAATCTTAGCCGCTGTGCCAGATGGTGCATCTTTTTTATATCTATGGTGCATTTCTATAACTTCAATATCAAAACCTTTATCTCTTAATGTTTTAACTGCTTGTTCTACAAGTTTAAATAATAAATTCACGCCTATGCTCATATTGGGAGCTAAAACAATTGGTATATCTTGAGAAAGCTGTTTTATCTCCTCTAATTCTTTTTCATTAAATCCTGTTGTTCCTATTACTGTATATTTTTTGTTCTTATCTGCTGCTAAAATTCTTAAATGTCCTAAAACAGCCTCGGTATTATTTGCAAAATCAATCAAGACATCAAAAGCGTCAATCACTTGAGAAACATCAGAAACAACAGG
>NZ_ABZS01000133.1 GCF_000173615.1 Sulfurihydrogenibium yellowstonense SS-5
GCCTGCTGTTGGAGCTTGAACGTGTGCAGCCGGAAGCCATGTATGGAATGGCCACATGGGAACTTTGATAGCAAAACCAAGAGCAAGGAGTAAGAAAAAGATTAATTCAAGGTTAAAAGGCAAGTGTAATTTTAATAAATCAAAATAACTTGTAGAAAGTATATCGTTTTCCATGTAGTTGTAAATATACATTCCAATTACGCCAATTAGAAGGAAAAGAGAGCCAAAGAATGTGTATATAAAGAATTTAGTTGCTGCATAAATCCTTTCAGCATAACCCCAAACACCGATGATTAAAAACATAGGAATTAACATAACTTCCCAAAAAACATAAAACGCAACAAGGTCAAAGGCAACGAATACGCCAATACAAGCTGCTTCAAGAATTAAAAATGCTATAAAGTATTCTTTTATTCTTTTCTCTATGTTTGTACTCCATACAAAAGCAGCAACAAAAGATAGAGCTGTGAGCCAAACAAGAGTTAAGCTTAGAGCATCAACACCTACTTCGTAGCTTATTCCAAACTGTGGAATCCATGTGTACTTTTCATAAAATTGAATTTTATAACCTGTCGGGTCGTATGTTAAAAGCATATAAGAAGATATTATAAAAACTATTATAGATGTGATAATACTAATCGGCTTAGCGAGTTTTTTGTTTGCAAAAAATACTATAAATGAGGCTACAATTGGAATGATTATGCTAATGCTTATTAGAGGAATGTCAGCCCTTACAAACTCTACTGTCATTTTCTACCTCCTCCTACTTCAAAAACAAGAATAGGGATAAAAAGATTACTACGCCGATTAACATCTGAATTACGTATCCGCTGATTCTTCCCATCTGTGTTTTTCTAAATACATCACTTGCAAAAAGTGAAGTTTTTCCAGAACCATCAACGATTCCGTCGATGATAATTTTATCACCAATAAACCACATCGCCTTAGAAAGTTTATAATAGCCATATACAAAGATTGCGTAGTAAATTTTGTCAAAGAACCATCTGTTGTAGAAAAGAATGTATAAAGGTTTAAACATGTCTCCAATTTTAACCGGGTCAATTTTTCTAATTTGATAGATTATATATGCAGTAAATATGCCGGCTAAAGCAGTTGCCAACAATAGTATTCCTAAGAAAGATGTTAAGGAGTGTCCTAAAAATTCAAAAGCATTTGCCTCTATATGGACATGGTGAGACCTGCTCAATCCTTCATTAACCAATGCTTTTACCTCTGGTGATAAGAAAGACATATGTGCAGGGTCTAATGATGGTTTTAGGAAGTTTATAAAGAACTCTCTAAAGAAGCCAAGAATAACTGTTGCAGTTGCTAACACGATCAATGGAATTGTCATATTTGGCGGTGATTCATGAACATGCTCTCTAATATGAGGGTCTAGTCTGTCTCCGTCAAAGAAAGTAAGGAAGAACAATCTAAATATGTAGAATGCAGTCAAGAAAGCTCCAAGCCATAAGAACATAAACACAAGAGTATTAATTTCGTAAGCACCTTCAATGATAGGGTCTTTACTGAAAAATCCCACAAATGGAGGTATACCTGCCAATGCAAGAGAACCAATTAAAAATGTTCCCGTTGTAATAGGCATCAATCTTCCAATTTGACCCATTTTTTGAATGTCTAACAAGTGGTGAAGAGCTATTAAAACGCTACCTGAACCTAAGAAAAGTAATGCTTTGAAGACTGCGTGGGAAGTTAGATGGAACATACCTTCACTGAATAAACCTAAACCTTCAGCAGCAAACATGTAACCAAGCTGTGACAATGTTGAGTATGCAATGATTCTTTTAATATCGTTTTGAACAAGCCCCATAGTAGCTGCAAGGAATGCAGACATCGTACCTATGAATAAAACTGTATCTAATGCAATTTCTGAAGATGCAAAGACTGGCATTAGTCTTGCAACCATGTAAACACCGGCTGCAACCATTGTAGCAGCGTGAATTAATGCAGAAACTGGAGTTGGACCTTCCATCGCATTTGGAAGCCATATATGCAATGGAATCTGTGCAGATTTACCAACAGCACCACCAAATAATAACAACGCTATAGCAGTGACGATTATATAATCCGCTCCATGCAATTTATTAAAAATTTGCAAATAGTCCAAGGTTCCAAATGTTGTAAATGCAAGCAATATTCCAAGTAAAAATAGCCAGTCGCCAACCCTGTTAACAACAAACGATTCCATAGCAGCGTTCGCCGCAGATTTTTTATAATGCCAAAAACCAATTAATAAGTATGATGCTAAACCAACACCTTCCCATCCGAAGAACAACTGAACTAAATTATCAGAAAGTGTAAGCATAAGCATCATAAACACGAATAATGATAAATATGCAAAGAATCTTGGATAAGATTCATCACCTTTCATATAACCGGTTGCGAATATAAAAATAAAGGTTGATACACATGTAACGACACAGGTCATTAAAGCTGAAAGTGGGTCCCAAAATATACTAACAGATATTGAGTAGTCGCCGATAGTAAGCCAATTAAAAAGCTTTAAATCATAATACTTTCCAGATCCGGCAACATCAATAAAGCCTTTTACTGATGCTATTGCTGAGATGGCAACTGCTATAACAGCAACGATTCCGGATAATGGTTCTTTTAAAAACTTATAACCAAAAAGTCCTATGATTATAAATGCAACAAGAGGTGAAAACGGTATAATCCATAAGTACTCCATGCTACTACCCCTTTAACTCTGTTAGTTTTTCTACATCAACGTCTTTTTTCATTCTGTAGATTGCCATTATTAAGCCAAGACCTATCGCCGCTTCAGCAGCTGCTATAGTCAAGATAAAAAATACAAATACTTGACCTACCACCTCATGAAGTTTCATGTCAAAGGCAACAAATGCTATATTTACTGCGTTTAGCATAAGTTCTGTTGATAATAGCATCGCAATAATATTTTTTCTAACTATCACACCAATAAAACCAAGAACCATAAGAAGTCCGCTTAAAGCTACGTAGTATTCAAATGGCACCATTACTGCCCTGGTCTACCAAACTATGCGAAATTTGCACAGCTTGGGTTGGGGTATTTGTATTCCGCCATTTCAGACACTTCCGACCCCAACAGGCGGTATTTTGGAAGTGTCATAGCCCCTGCACCAAGCACAGGAACTAACCTATTAGCCACTACTGTCCAATCCTTTGAAATTATAACACGCTTCAAAGGAGAAAAGTCTCTGTAAGACTTTTCAAGACAGCAGAAGGCTAAGGCTATGGAAAGAACTTGCCAGCTTTTATGTCTACCTGTAGGCAGACCCCTCACCTGTTCCTTCCCTTGGTTTACAGGCTGTTGGGAAGATGACTCACTCTTTCCACTTTCTAAACGTGAGATGTGAGATGTGAAAAGTGAGACGTGTTTTTGTAATGTTTTTAGGTTTTTTCTGAGTTTGTTTAATTTGGTTTTAATTTTGTTTTTCTTATATTCGTTTTTCTCTTCTTTTAGTTTTTGTTTTAGCTTTTTAATGTTATCTTCAATTTTTGCTATTGTGTATGATAAAAAGTCAGTATCATTAACAGTTCTTTGTAATTCTTTGGTAATTTCTCTTTATATCCCAACCCTCTTCTTGCTATTACATAAGCTCCTGCTATGTCTTTGTCTATGTTGTATTGTGGAGAGTATTTTAGTTTTCCAATTAATGATGTGTATGCAGGGTTGACTTTTACTAATTCTATCCCGTTTCTTTTTGCTAAAATTTCTATTTTGCTTAATAGTCTTTTATAGCTCCATTTTTGTAATCTAATTCTTAACTTTACAAATCCATCTCCTCTTTTGCCTTTTGGTAGCTTTTCTAAATTTTCAATAGCTATAGCTTTGCTCTCTTCTTTTGCTATCTTTATTATCTTATGTGCTATTTGCCATTCTAAGTATTGTCTTTTTTCTGAATTTACTTCTAATAATTCGTTTAAACTAATGCTTTGATATTTCTCTAAATTTCCGTCTTTACTTGTGAAAGCTAATGCTAAATGAAATGGATATGCGTTTACATCTATGCCTATTATTCCATTGTCTTTTTTAATTGTGATAGGTGGCAGTTTTTCTTCTATGGAAATAAAAGCATATACATTACCGTTTTTTACTTTTAGTCTGACTGAGTATGGAAACCACGCTCCGTATTTATACGCATTTTCAAGCATAAACATAAACTCTATCCATTTATCATTTTTTCTTTTAACACCTCTAATTACTTTTGCGTAGATGTATTGTTTATTTCCTGTGTTTATTCTCAAAGAAAGCTGATTATCTATCCACTCAAATCTTAAATTTAAATTTCCTTGCTTAGATTTATCTCCTCTTGAATATAAATTTCCCTGTCTGTTTTCTTTCCATTTTGTCTTTAACTGTTTTCTTCTTTTTCCTGTCAGATGGTTTCTTTTTAATTGTTCAAATAATTTCCTTGAGCCAAATATAAGCTTTTTTGGATTTTGACCTCTTTCTTTGCATGATGCGATTATTGAGTTTGCCAAGAATACAGCATCGTCTAAATATCTTGTATTTATGTTAAATAGTTTTGATAAATATTTTTTCAAATCTTTCCTTTTTTCACCTTCTAATAATCTTTTGTATACATATCTCATAGCAGATGAAAACCTACACATTAAATCCAACACAGCTTTTTTATCTTGCGTATTTTGAAATTCAAGTTGGCATTGCAGTGTTATCATTTCTCCATTTCTACCATTTTACTTTACATTTTTTTACAGAAAATAGCAACTGTTGTTAGCCTCCTTCTTCATCTTCAACTATATCTTTTCTTCCAAGTAATATAGCACCAATCATCG
>NZ_ABZS01000132.1 GCF_000173615.1 Sulfurihydrogenibium yellowstonense SS-5
AAGGTAGCCAATCTTCTACAAAGAAACGCAATAGGATATGAAATAAACGAAAAATTTTTAGATATCATAAAACAAAAAATCTCGTTTAAAGATATTCTATTCACAAAAATTGATGTTATAAAACGAGAAACAAAAACAGAAGTTAAACCAATAGATTATACGCCTTCAATCCAAGACGCAAAGCCGGAGATAGACCCGAAAAAACTAAATTTTAAAAAAGATTCTACCTATAAGGTTATTGACATACTTAGTGAAGATACTATAAAGCTTAATACAGGACTTAATGTAAAGCTGTTAGGTGTAAAAATATTAGATAAAGAAAAATCCTTAGAATATCTTAAAAGTCATGTTCTAAAAAAAGAAGTTTTACTAAAATTTGACAAAAACCCTATCTTGAATGAAAATATGGTTTATGCTTACGTGTATTTAAAAAATAAAATATTTATTAATGCTTACATGATTAAATCAGGTATGGCAAAAACAGACACAGAAATAGATTTTAGTTTAAAGGAAAAATTCTTAAAACTTGAAAAGGAACTTATTAATGAGTAAAGAATGGATTTTAAACATAGCGACAAACAGATGGGACTTGAATAAAAAAAATAGTGTAGGACCTGTGGCTGAATGGATAAGAGAATGTTCTCCAAAGAAAATAGAAGAATGGGAAAGTTGCTATAAGGATAAACTAAAAAAATTTTTAGAAAGAAAGAAAATTTATATCAAGCCAGATGAGTATTTAGAAGATTTAGGAAAAAAATTATATACAAAAATATCAGAGGTTTTAAAGAAAGAAATAGAAGAAGTATCTGAGGAAGATTGTATTGTTTATATTAAAAATTTAGTCATTAACAGAACCTTTGAAGGATATCAAACAGAAATTAATACAATTTACAGCATTTTAGAAAAAGAACTTGGAGTAAAGTTAATTCCTGCACCGGATAATTGGGATAGGCTATATAATGTTGATTTTTATATCCAAGTGAAAGATAAGTATATCGGAATTCAGATAAAACCTATATCGTACAATCAAACACCGGAAATTCACAAGTGGAAAGATTGGTTAGAAAAATCACACAAGAAGTTTAAAGAAAAATTCGGTGGAGATGTTTTTATAGTTTTTTCTGTAAAGAACGAAGCAGGCAGAAAAGAAATTTGGAATAAAGAAGTTATTGAAGATATAAAAAAAGAAATAGAAAGATTGAGCTAGACCATGTCCAGTAGAATAAAACATTATCTTATAAATGAAAAATACGAAGACCCAGGAATAGTTATAGAAATTCCTGAATTACAAGACTTTATACTTTTTGACGTTGGAAATATTTATAAGCTTGATAGAGATCTAATCAAAAAGATAAATAAAATCTTTATTACGCATACACATATGGACCATTTTATTGGATTTGATTTTTTACTTCGAAGCAAGCTTGGAAGACCACAAACTATTGAAATGTTTGGAATAGATCCTTTATCTTACAATGTTTTTTGTAAATTACAGGGCTATACTTGGAATCTTGTTGACCTTGAGCCACAGATAATATTCAAAGTTAAATGTTTAAAAGATAACCTTTATCAATATTATGAATTTGACATAAAGAAAAAATTCGCAAACGACTTTATAAAAGAGGAAGAGGCTGATAGTGATATAATCTATGAAAATAGTCATTATAGAGTTAGGTATGCAGTTTTAGACCATAAAATCAAGGTCATGGGATATGCTTTTGAGTATAAAGACAAACTTTTTCTAAAAAAAGAAAAAATCCAAGAATTACCATTAAAAGGAAAAGAGATAGGGCTTTTTAAACAGTGGCTTGAAAATCCAGAAAATCAAGGTAAAACCTTTAAAATCTTAGACAAAGAATATCCTTACGAATATTTAAAAGAAGAGTACAGCTATACTCAAAAAGGCATAAAAATTTCCTACATTACTGATGTAGTTTATAGCCAAGAAAATAAAGAAAAAATAGTAAATCTTGTTAAAGATTCAGATTATTTATACTGTGAATCGGTCTTTTTAGAAAGAGATAAGCAGCAGGCAAGCAAAGTTTATCATTTAACGACAACGCAAACGGCAGAAATCGCAAACCTTGCAAATGTTAAAAACTTAATCGTTTTCCATTTTTCAAGAAGATACGGAAAAAATAAAGATATAGTATTAGAAGAAATCAGAAAATACTTTCCAAATGTTTCGTAATCTACTATATCCATTGTCAGTCATCTATTGGACAATAGCATCATTGAGAAGGTTTTTGTATGAAAAAAGTATAATAAAGAAAAAAAGACTGCCAAAGCCTGTTATATCTGTTGGAAATCTTTCAGTTGGTGGCACAGGAAAGACTCCGATTGCCATAACCATAAGTAAATACTTACAAAATCAAGGCTTTAAAGTTGCAGTTTTATCAAGAGGGTACAAAAGGAAATCAAAAGAAGAAATCATTAAATGTGATAATACTTTAAACGCTGAAACCTGCGGAGATGAGCCGTTTTTAATGGTTAAAAAAGGAATAGATGTTTTCGTAGGAAAAGACAGGTATAAATCAGGAATGTATGCTTTAAAGATTAAAGATTATGATTTTTTTATCCTTGACGATGGATTTCAGCACTTTCAACTTTTTAGAGATTTTAATATACTTGTTGTAGACGCAGGTAAGCCATTTTGGAAGGATAAAATTCTACCGGTTGGAAATCTTAGAGAACCAAAGAGCTTTTACAAGTATGCCGATGTTTTTTTGATTACAAGATATAAAGGACAAGCCGATGTCATTGATAAACTTAAAGAATTTGGAAAGCCGTTTTTTATTACACAAGAAAGATTCGATGGTTTAATAGACTTGGATAATAACAAAATAGATTTTTCGTTCTTGAAAGGAAAAAAAGTGTCTGTTATATCAGGACTTGGAAACAATCTACAGTTTTTCAATTTAGTAAAGTCTTTGTCAAAGCAGTATGATTTTATAGTAGAAGAGTTTATAAACCTTCCAGACCATTTTGACTATAAAAATTTTAAGTTTGACCTAAATAAAACTTATATAACAACCGAAAAAGATTTGGTAAAAATAAACCAAAAAAATGTCTATGCTGTTAGTTATGAAATATTAATATCTGAGGAGTTTTACAAGTTCATGATGGAGAGAATTCATGCAGGAGCAAAATCCGATTGATATAATCTTAAAGCTTGTTTTAAAAGGAGAGATAGACCCTTGGAATATAGATATTACTGTTTTAGCTGAAAAGTATTTAGAAGAAGTTAAAAAAATGTACATTCCGGATTTTCAAACTGTATCAAAAGTCCTAATCGTTGCAGCATTACTTCTGAAGATGAAAGCAGAAAGCTTAAAAATTGAAGATGAAGAAGAGAATGAAGATAAAACATCAAGAAAACGTCTTTTTGGAATAAAAAGATTTTATACAATAGAGGAACTTGCAATGATTTTAAAAGAGTATACACAACCACCTTTAGATTACTCACCACCAAAAAGAAGCCCTTCGCAAAAAAGAGAGAGAAATTCAGCCAAAAAGATAAAAAAATTTGATTATCAACTACACAAAGCTTCACTAGAAGAAGCGATAAAATTCATAGAAGACTATCTTAAAGAAGTCCTACAAGTTATTAAATTTTCAGAATTTAACTTTCCAGATAAAACTCAAGCATTTGTAGCACTGCTATTTTTAAATTACGACAATAAGATAAATCTTTACCAGGAAGAACATTTTGGAGAAATATATATAGAGCCTGTTATGGTATAATACGTCGGGTGAGAAATTCATTAAAAACATGAGATTCTTCGCTACGCTCAGAATGACGAATAAGGTTGCCGTTTTTCTGATGCCTATCATTCAACCTTTGACTGTCATCCCGAGACCGTAAGTCCGAAGGATCTTATTTTTAAATTTTATAAAAATATAATAACTTCTCACCCAAGGTATATATAGAGCCTATTATGGTATAATCTTATTTATGATAAGAGTATTTTACAGAGAAGGCTTAATAATAAAGTCAACACAGCTTAAAGAACTTGAAAAAATAGAGGATAAGTCTAACATCTTATGGGTTGATATTTTCAATCCAACGGAAGAAGAGATAAAATGGTCTGTAGAAACTTTTAATATTGAATTTCCATCGTTTCAAGAAAGAGAAGATATAGAAATAAGCTCAAGATATTGGGAAGAAGAAGACAGTATAACGATCAATACATACTTTTTAATCAGAGAAGAAGAGAATGCATTTAACGATACTGTCTCTTTTATCATAAAAGACAATTACATCATCACTGTAAGATACAGAGAGTTAAAGACATTCAGAGAATTTGTAAGAAGATTACTTACCAACCCAAGCATCTATAAAACAGGATTTCATGTTTTCTCTTCTATTTTAGAGATCAAGATTGCATCAGATTCTGACGTTCTTGAAAATGTATCAAAAGAGATTTCAAAGCTTGGAAAAATCGTATCTTCCGGGAACTTAGACGTTACAGAAACAGTTTTTGAATCTATCTCTTACTACGAAGATTTAAACATGACTATCAGGGAATCCCTTATAGATAAGCAAAGGGTTTTATCTTCATTACTAAAAAGCTATAAAGTTCCTGAAGATGTTAGAGAAGAGTTAAGAATTTTAATCAAGGACGTAAACTCTCTAATTGATTATACAAAGTTTAATTTTGAAAGACTAAGCTATTTACAAAATACATTCTTAGGTTTATTAAACATAGAGCAGAACAAAGTAATCAAAATCTTTACAGTTATAGCTACCATCTTTATCCCACCTACATTGATTGCAAGCATCTATGGTATGAACTTTGAAAATATGCCAGAATTACATTGGCAGTATGGATATTTTTATGCCTTA
>NZ_ABZS01000131.1 GCF_000173615.1 Sulfurihydrogenibium yellowstonense SS-5
TTAGTACAGTGTATAGGTATTCCCGGCGGTGCAAAAAAAATGCATGCTACCGTCGGAGATGTAATCACTGTTACTGTAAAGTCTGCAATTCCAAATGGAACCGCAAAAAAAGGAAAAGTTTATAAAGCTGTAGTTGTTAGAACAAAAAAAGAAGTAGCTCGTCCTGACGGTAGTTATGTAAAGGCAGACGATAACGCAGTTGTACTTTTAAACAACCAGCTTGAACCAATAGGAACACGTATACTCGGACCTGTATGCAGAGAATTAAGGTCAAAAGGATTTTATAGAATCGTATCCCTTGCTCCGGAGGTAATTTAATAATGATAAAGCTTAGAAAAGGAGACCCTGTAATAGTCTTAACCGGAAAAGATAAAGGAAAGGTTAGCAAAATAAAACAAATTATTAGAAAAGATGGTAAAGTTAAGGTTGTAGTAGAAGGTGTGAATGTTGTTAAAAAACATTTAAGACCTATACAAGGAGTTAGAGAAGGCGGAATCGTTGAAATCGAAAAGCCAATAGATATTTCAAATGTTGCATATTACGATGAAAAATTAAAAAGACCTGTAAAAATTGGAATAAAGTATGTAGTAGAAGGGAATAAAATTTCAAAAGTTAGAATAAATAAAAAGTCCGGCGAAATTATAGATAAAGTTTGGGAAAAAATTAAAAAAGAGGTATAGTAAATGGCTGCAGTAGTAGGGTATAAACCAAGACTTCAAACTAAATATGAGCAAGAAGTTGTGAAGAAACTTATGGAAAGATTCGGTTATAAAAGCCCAATGCAAGTTCCAAAAATCAAAAAAGTAGTTATAAATATGGGTGTTGGAAAAGCGACAGAAGATATTAAATTATTAGATAGAGCGGTGGAAGACCTTACAGCTATTGCAGGTCAAAAACCTGTAATCACAAGGGCTAAAAAATCAGAAGCTGCTTTTAAATTAAGAAAAGGACACCCAATTGGTGCTAAAGTAACATTAAGAAAAGATAGAATGTGGGACTTTCTTGATAAGTTGATTTCTGTGGCTCTTCCAAGGGTAAGAGACTTCAGAGGTCTCAACCCAAAATCATTTGACGGCAGAGGTAATTACTCGTTTGGTTTATCTGAGCAAATTATATTCCCGGAGATTGATTATGATAAAGTTGATAAAATCAGAGGAATGGACATAATTATTGAAACAACTGCAAAAACCGACGAAGAAGCCCTTTGGTTGTTGTCTTTAATAGGCTTACCAATCAGGTCAGTATAATTTAGGAGGAAAATTAAATGGCTCGTAAATGTCTATTAGCAAAAGCTTTTATGAAAAAACCAAAATATTCAACAAGAAATAAATCAAGATGTCCGTTATGCGGAAGACCAAGAGGTTATATTAGACAATTTGGAATGTGTAGAATATGTTTTAGAGAAAGAGCACTTAGAGGTGAAATACCTGGAATAAGAAAAGCAAGCTGGTAGGAGGATAAATATGATAACAGACCCAATCGCTGATATGATTGCAAGAATAAATAATGCAATTAAAGCAAGAAAAGACGAAGTAAGTGTTCCAACTTCTAAAATTAAAGAACAGTTAGCAGAAATTTTAAAAAGAGAAGGATACATAGAAGATTATGTTGTATCTGAAGAAAATAAAAAAGGTAATCAAGGAACGCTTATAATAAAATTAAAATACTTAGGAAAAAGAAATACTAAACCAGCAATTTCCAAAATTCAGAGAGTTTCAAAACCTGGTTTAAGAAAGTATGTACCTGTTGATGAAATACCATATGTTCAAAAAGGACTTGGCATTGCGATTCTTACTACAAATAAAGGTATAATGACAGACGCGGAAGCAAGAAAACAAAGAGTCGGCGGCGAAATCATATGTTATGTTTGGTAATAAAATAAGGAGGCAATAAATGTCAAGAATTGGAAAAAAACCGATAGATATACCTAAGGGAGTTGAGGTTTCAATCGCTCCGGATAACACTGTTAGCGTGAAAGGTCCAAAAGGTCAACTCTCTTATAAATTTCATCCAAATGTATCGATAACAAAAAATGAAAATCAAATCATTGTTGAAAGAAAATTTGAAGACTCATTTTCACGAGCAGTTCATGGAACTACAAGAGCACTTTTAAATAATATGGTTAAAGGTGTAACAGAAGGTTTTACTGAGGAGCTTGAAATCGTTGGTATTGGTTATAGAGCAGCTGTAAAAGGAAATAACTTAGAATTAACCTTAGGATATTCCCATCCTGTAATTTATCCAATTCCAAAAGATGTGCAAATAACCGTGGAAGGTAACACCAACATTAAGATTACCGGTATTGACAAACAAAGAGTTGGTCAAGTTGCTGCAGAAATTAGGTCATTTAAAGAACCAGACCCATACAAAGGAAAAGGCATAAGATATAAAGGTGAAGTTATCAAGTTAAAAGCTGGTAAAACTGTCGGTAAAAAATAATAAAGGAGCGTAAAGGATGGCAATAAAAAGTAGAAATGAATCAAGAGTAATTAGACATAAAAGAATAAGAAAAAAAATTTTTGGAACAGCTGAAAGACCAAGATTAGCTTTTTACAGAAGCTTGAATGCTATTTACGCCCAAATAATAAACGATGAAACAGGTGAAACTCTTGTATCGGCATCAACTATTGATAGAGATTATGTTGCTAAGTATGGAAAAAGAGGCGGAAAATCTATAGAGGATGCTAAAAAATTAGGTCAGTTTTTAGCTGAAAAAGCTATCGCAAAAGGCATACAGAATGTTGTTTTTGATAGAGGAGGCTTCTTATATCACGGTAAGGTTAAAGCCTTTGCTGATGCAGCTAGAGAAGCTGGATTAAACTTTTAAAGGAGAGAGCGATGGGTGTAAAAAATATAGAAAGATTGATTGAGCAAAGAATCAAAGAAAATCCAATAAATCCAGATACTCTTAACTTAGAAGAAAAGGTTGTTGAAATTAGAAGAACAACTCGTGTTATGGAAGGTGGAAGACGTTTTTCATTCAGTACACTTGCTATAGTAGGCGATAGAAACGGCCATGTTGGATTTGGACACGGTAAGGCGAGAGAAGTTCCACCATCTATTGCAAAAGCTATAGTAGATGCGAAAAAAAGAATTATTAAAGTTCCTTTAATCGAGGGTACTATTCCCCACGATGTTTATGGAGACTATGACTCGGCAGTGGTTTTATTAAAACCTGCCAGAAGAGGAACCGGTGTGGTTGCAGGTGGACCAATGAGACCCGTATTGGAGCTCTTAGGAGTTACGGACGTTTTAGCAAAAATCGTTGGAAGAACCACAAACCCTAATGCTGTAGTTAGAGCAACCTTTGACGCTCTATTAAAGCTCAAATCACCGGAAGAAGTTGCAAAAGTAAGAGGATTAGAAGAAGAAAAAATAAGATCTGTATATAGAATTTATGCAGGAGGGGTGCCTGTAAGATGAAAATAAAAGTTAAATTAATTAGAGGATTGGCTGGTAAAGATCAAAAACAAAGACAAGCGTTAAGGTCTCTTGGATTAAAGAAGATTTACGAAGAAAGAATTTTAGAAAAAAATCCTGCAGTTCTTGGTAATTTAGAAAAAGTAAGACATTTAGTTAAAGTGGAGGAAGTTGAATAATGAAATTACATGAATTAAAACCTAACGAAGGTGCAACTCATAAAAAGAAAAGGGTAGGTCGAGGAATCGGGTCAGGACATGGAAAGACCTCAACGAGAGGTCATAAAGGACAAAAATCAAGGTCTGGTGATTCTAAGGTTCCGGCGAGATTTGAAGGTGGACAAACTCCATTTATAATGAGAATTCCAAAAAGAGGATTTAAAAATCCTTCAAAAATAGAGTATGAAATTGTTAATTTAAAAGCTATTGAAAATAAATTCAATGAAAATGAAGAGGTTAATCCTCAAACCTTAAAAGAGAAAGGATTGGTAAAAAAAGGAGAATGTGTAAAAATCCTTGGTGACGGCCAGTTAACCAAGAAATTAACGGTTAAAGCCCACGCTTTTTCAGCTTCAGCTGAAGAGAAAATTAAATTAGCAGGCGGAATAGTTGAAAAATTAACAACGGAGACAACTTGATAGAAAAAATAATAAATATATTTCAAATAAAAGAGTTAAGAAATAAAATTCTTTTTACTTTAATTATGCTTGCTGTTTATAGATTGGGGACTCATATACCAGTCCCCGGTATTAATTCCGAAGCTTTGCTTCATTATTTTAACTCTTCAGGTGGAGCGCTATTTAATATCTATAATCTATTTTCAGGTGGAGCCTTAGGACGGTTCTCTGTATTTGCCCTCGGAGTAATGCCATACATTTCTGCCTCAATTATTATGCAACTTTTAACTGCAGTCATTCCATCCTTAGAACGCCTTCAGAAAGAAGAAGGTGATTATGGTAGATGGAAGATATCTCAATATACACGATATTTAACGATTGCAATTGCAGCCTTTCAATCCTTAGGTTTGTCAATATGGCTGTCTAATCTTAAAACTGAGGCTGGAGCATCTCTAATTTCTATATCTCCTTTTTTGTTTGTGATTCTTGCAACCTTTATAGTTACAACCGGGACAGTATTTTTAATGTGGATTGGTGAGAAAATCACTGAATTTGGTATTGGCAACGGTATATCAATGATTATTTTGGCAGGTATAGTTGCCGAGATAATTCCTGCTATTTTAAAAACCTATGAACTTTTTAAAGTTGGCGAGATTTCAATATTGACGCTTCTATTAGCTGTAGTGATAATAGTTTTGGTTGTAGCCGGCATTGTTTACATTCAAGAAGCAGAAAGAAGAATTCCTATACACCATGCAAGAAGGTCTATATCAATAACTAATCAATCTGCATCTTATCTTCCATTTAAACTTAATCCA
>NZ_ABZS01000130.1 GCF_000173615.1 Sulfurihydrogenibium yellowstonense SS-5
TTCTCATAAATCTGGTCTCCAAGATGTAAGATAAATCCTATATCTTCATTGGCTAAATGTCTGTAGGCTGTAAAATATCCATCGGCGTAGTTTTGACAGGTAACAAATCCTATTCTGTAGTTTTCAACATCTCCAACCGGCAGAGTTTTAAACCTACCTACCATTGACGGAACGTCTGCGTATGTAAATCTGTGGTAGTAAGTCTGTCCTGGTTTTAGGTTGTCTATTGTTAACCTGATTGTGTAGTCTCTTTCTTTTATAATCTTATCTCCGGGTATTTTTATGACGGATGATTCTTTCATCTCTGGACTTTGTGAAATCTCTAAGATAAGGTCTTTGTTTAATTGGTTGTGAATATTTGGATTAATTCTCGTCCATAGTACAATGCCATCCTGCGTTGGGTCTGCGCTTGCAATTCCAAGGTCAAAAATTTCTACTGCATCACTTGCCAACACTTCTAAGTTATGTGTAAGTAAATATAAGGTTGATAATGATAAGCTTATAAACTCTCTTCTGTTTAAAAGCATTTTGCTACTCCTTAGTTTAGTTTGTATTCTATCTCTAAATTTAGTGTCATAGGTTTTCCCTCCGGCGGTGGAGGGAATTTTAAACTGTTTAAAAGTCTCAAAGTCTCTTTATCTAAGATTCGGCTATCGCTTGACCTAACAAGTGATACATATTTAACATTGCCATCTTCGTCTATTGTAAATTTAACTAAAACAGCTCCCTCTTCTTCCCTTCTTTTCGCTTCTTCTGGGTATCGTTTTTTAGACTCTATGATTTTTCTAACGGTTGCGTAATATTGATTAAGTGCTGATTTATCAGGCTCTTTAGGTGGTGGCGGCAGGGGCGGTGGTGGCTCTTCATGCTTTGGTGGTGGAGGTGGTGGTTGAGGCTTTTTTATTTCCGGTGGTTTTTCTACAATTTCTTGTTTTTTAAAATCGTGTTTTGGCTCTTCTTTTATTGGTTCTACTGGTTTATTTTCTGTCTTAACTTCTTGCTTTACTTCAGGTTTTTGTTTCTCTATCGGTTCTTTATGTTCAATAATCTGTTTTGGCTTATGAGTTTCTTTTTTAACTTCTTTTATAATCTGTTTTTTAGGTTGCTCCGGTTTCTTATTTTCCTGTTTTTCTTCCGGAAGTTCAACTATTTCTATAAAGGTAGGTGGTTTTGGTGGCTCATGAAGCTTAATATTAAAAAGTAGATAAGTTCCATAGGCTGATAATGAAGAAAAAAGCAAAGAAAGGATAAATGAAGCTGATTTTTTATTGTCAGAAAATTTCATTTCTTTTCACCGGCGATAGATATTTTTGTTATTTTGTTTTCTTTAAGAGTGTCTATGGCTATCATCAGAGATTTGGCTGTTGCGTCTTTGTCTGGAATTAGAATAACTATAGCCTCTTCCGGAGATTTAACTGTTTTAAGATACTGCTTTAATGCTTCTAACCCTGTTCCGAATTTTTCTGTTTTAATATTTCCTTCTTTGTCTATATACACTTTCAAAGGCTCGTTAATTTGGTTTTGTTCTACCGTAGATGATGTGGGGAGTTTAATATTTTGATACAACATAGGCAGTACATTAAGAGTATAAAGAATGAAAAAGGTAAGTAGAAACAGCATAACGTCTATCATAGGAATTATTTGAATTTCCTCCTTTTCGTTTTCCTGCTCTTCAAGAAGGTAAAGCAATGAAAGCTTTTTATGTTTGCTCATTCAAAACCTCCATCAATATCCTGCTTTTAATATCCTCTTTCTTTTCTTGGATTTTAGAATTAAAGAATTTGAACCATAGATAAAACCACAATGACAATGCTATGCCTATTGCAGTAGCAACAAGGGCTAATCCAATTGCGGCGCTTATTTCTCCAGCTCCTGATACACCTTTTTTACCAAGCTCTTGGAAAGCTATGATAAGACCTATTACAGTTCCTAAGAGTCCAAGTAGTGGTGATGTAGTAGCTGCAAAATCCAAAAACCATAACCCTTTTTTAAAATCCTTAGCCCAGTGGAGGGCATCCACCGGGTTAGTATTTCCGTTTGACTTTTTCATCATGAAAAATTTCTGAAATATGATAAAGTTCCCATACACAAAAACCATAAACATTAGCAGAAAGACTGCTGATTTAATCTCAACCATTTAAAACCTCCCGTTAATTCCAAAGGATATCGTAAACGGCGCTCCTGCATAGTAAGTACCTGACGCTGTCCCTGGATTTATTCTACCTACGTATTTTTGATTTGTTAAGTTGACTACGTCCATGTAAAGGTCAAAGTATTTATAAATCTTTCTTGTAGCTGATAGGTTTACGATTGTGTAGTTATCAACTTTTTCTGTATTTGTGAAATTACCATATCTTGAACCTATAAACTGGATGCTTGGAGAGACTTTAAAATCGTATAGATTAAAACGAGAACCTAATTTGACCATATACCTTGGAGTGTCTGGAACGCTTTTGTCTTTAATGTCGTATTTAGTGCTTCCATCATAAAACACATCGTCTTTAAATTTGGCTTCGTTGTATGAGAAGGATGCGTAAATGTTAGTTTTTGGCATAGGATTTGCCCCCACTTCTAACTCAAACCCTTTAGCATCTACTTTTCCGGCATTTCTAAGGTAAACTAAAGTTGGATCATTTGGGTCAGCAACTCTGATTAATCTGTTTTTGTATCTTACAATATAAGCAGTTGGAGCAATGTAAAATTTATCGTAAGTTAATCTTGCACCTATATCATAACTATCTGACTCTTCAGGCTTTAGTTGGTCAGCTACAAATTGCGCTGGTATGCTTGTTGGTATAGCTCCCAAAAAATTCTGAGGCACTCTAAAGTTCTTAGCATAAGAAGCATATATATAAAGGTTGTCTAAAACGCTAAATCCTAATCCAATGTTAGGTAAAGTTTTTTTGTATGTTTTTTCGTATGATGTATTTGCGGCTTTGGTTAATCTTGGGTCGTCGTAAACACCATCCTCCGGATAATAAGGCAATCCGGTCGTATTATAGTTATCAAACTTTCTTTTAATGCTTGCAAATCTAAAACCGAGGTTTAAATCTAATTTGCCGAAAAGCTCTTTTGACTCAAATGAGACGTAAGGAGTGTTTGTAGTTGTCTTTGTTCTTTGAATGTAGTTGTACCTAAATGATGTAGTATTATTTAATGTGTAAGTACCATCTGAATTTATATTTACCAATCTTGATGGTTGCCATTGTTTTAAGTCTGCGTATTCATACCAGTATCCTAAGAAAAATTTAGAATTATACGGTAAATCCACCTTTAACTCGGTTGTAAATCCTGGTCTATCTGTATAGTTAAAAGATTCTCTAAAGAAAACATTAGATCCAAAAAAAGTCGCACTCGTTCCGCTTCCTCTACCAATCCACATGTAAGGCTTAAAATTAAGGGATATCTTATCTGTAAAGTTAAGATTAAAGATGGCTCTATATTGCTGGTTTGTATAAGGGTTTTGGTAGAATTCATAGTATAGTACATTATTGGCAGTATTGCCCGGGATTAATTTATTAGTATAATCTCTACTTCTAAAAATGTTTCCGTCTTTGGTTTCTGCGTATGTAAACGGTCTGTAGAAATAGTTTAATTGAACGTTTCTGTCATAGTAAAATTCATAATCAAGAATTCCAACTTTTTGAGTTATTCCTAAGGTATAGTGGTCTCTATACTGAGGTGCACCGCCTGGTCCTTTCCATTTATCCGCTTCTGTATGAGAATAAGAGAAGAATATTTTTGGAAGATTTTTGTTTCCAAGTAAATATCCCGTGTCTAATCTATAAAATACTCTTTTAAAGTTATAAGAACCAAATTTTAGACCAAATGAGTTTGTAAATTTACTTCTTGGTGGAGCAGTCCTAACCTTTATGGCACCGCCAATTTCTGTGTAGAAAGGAGACCTTTTGTTCACAGAACCTCTTGTAATAGTTATAGTCTCAAGGTTTTCCACATCTGCATACTCATGAGGATAAAGGGCAAAGTTTCCTGAGTCATTTAGTGGCATGTCATCAATAGTTACTCCGATTTGAGTATTGTCAAAACCTCTTATTCTTATACTACCACCACCAAGCCCATATGCATCATCAGTTTGAACGTTTACGGATGGAGTAAGTTCAATAGCCTTAAAGATGTTAACCGATCCAGCTCCGGCTCTTGTTTGAATCTCTTCTTTTTTTACTGTTGTTTCGGTAGCCGGTACATTTTTCTTGATTTCAATCGGAAGCTCTTTTTCTAAACCTGTTTGGTCTTCGACTTTAACTTTTAAAGTTGCCTCCTCAGCATAAACAAAACTACCACTTACCATAGCAGCATAAAAAAGTGCTAAAGCCTTTTTTCTTTTCACAGCATTTCCTCCTCTTTGATTAAATTTTTCTCTATTTTAAAGATAGAGTTTTAAGATTTAATGAAAGAATGGTTAAAATTATTTAAGTCTACAGAGATAACATTTCAAAATCTTAACTTCACTTTCATAAAACTTTTACAATTCTATGTTAGCTTTATAATGAATTATTCACTCCGGGGATGTAAAAATGAATAAAGAAGAATTGATCAAGAAAGTTGCAGAAAAGATCTATCATATTGCTGGCAAAGATGACTCAAGAACTGCGCAAAACTGGATTGACGCTGAAGAAATAGTGAATATGATTTTTGAGTATTGCAAAGAAGAGAAAGCAGAAGAAAAGCCTAAAAGAGGAAGAAAAACTAAAAAGTCAAGTAGTTAGAGAGGTTATTCCAAAAATCCAAATCGTCATTCTGAGCCAAGCGAAGAATCTCATGTTTCTCTTTTCAAATCAAAAAATCAAAAAAGAGATCCTTCGGCCTTCGGCCTCAGGATGACAAGAAAAGGTTTAATGATTAAGCATTAAAGGAAGGATAACCTTGAATGTCATTTTGCAGCCGGTAAAGAA
>NZ_ABZS01000129.1 GCF_000173615.1 Sulfurihydrogenibium yellowstonense SS-5
CTACAATCAGAAAATTTTATAATTTAAAGCTTGTAAGAACAATTCCGGATATTTACAGACTTAACTATAATTTGATTAAGAATATACCCGGATTTGGTCCAAAGTCAGTAGAAAACTTGAAAAATGCTATTGAAGAAAGCAAAAAAAGACCACTTTACAGGTTAATTTACGGTCTTGGCATAAGATACGTTGGAGAAGTAACAGCCAAAACCTTAGCATCGGCCGTGAAATGTATTGATGATCTAAAGGATTTTACAATCACAGATTTAATCAAACTCCCGGATGTTGGCGATAAAGTTGCATCAGAGATTTATAATTTTTTCCACAACCAGCAAAATCTAAAGATGATACAAGAGTTAAGGGACCTTGGAGTAAAAACCTGTCATGAAGAAGAAGAGAAAAAAGGTAAGCTCGCAGGTTTAAACTTTGTATTTACAGGAACTTTAAAATGTTGTAGTAGGGAAAAAGCTAAGGAGATAGTAGAAAGTCTTGGAGGAAATGTTTTAGATACAGTTTCTAAAAAAGTGCATTACTTAGTAGTTGGAGAAGAGCCAGGAAGTAAATTACAAAAAGCTCAAAAGCTTGGAACAGTGAAGATAATAAACGAAGAAGAGTTTTTAAAGCTAATTGGTGGTGAAAACGCTGAGTAGATGAAGCTGAGAGTGTTGTAAAAATTTCATCATGTTTGCTTTATCCATCATCCTAAGGCTGTAAGGACGGAGATTCTTCGCTGACCCTCAGAATGTTCTTTGTTAAATGCCAAGTACAAAAATTTTCATCAAATGGTCTTCTGTTTTTTAATACACCATATGCCTGCCTTAATAGCTTATGTGCTACAGCTACTAATGCTAATTTTTTAGCTTTACCTTTACTTACTAATCTTTCGTATAATTCTCTGCAGTATTTGTTAAACCTTATTGCTGATAGTGCTGCCATGTATAGTATCTTTCTTGCATATGGATTTCCCATCTTTTTTATTGAACCACTTTTCTTTACGCTCGTTCCACTTTCATATGGGCTTGGATTTAAACCAGCAAAGCTGGCTGCTTCTTTTACACTCTTGAATCTTTTAAATCCTCCAAACATTGCTATTACCACTCCTATAACCCTATCACTTACACCAGGTATGCTTTTTAAAAGCTTGTATTCCTCTTGAAAATTCTTTTTAGACTATTCTTTTATTTCTTTCTCAAGTTCTTTTATGCTTTTTTCTATTTTTCTAATCAACTCATCGTAATATTCTAAATTCTCTTTCAGTCTTTTCATTGGTACATGACTTAATGATTCTCTTTTGTTTTTCAGCATTGTAAGTTGCTGTTGTAGGTCTTCCAATATCTTTAGTTTTACTTCAATCTCTTTTTCTACATCTGGTTTTGGTTTATAAAGCTCTCCATCAAAAAACGTTCTTCCATATTCTGCAATAAAGTATGAATCAGTTTTATCTGTTTTAACTCTTGTCATTTTAGCTTCCATAAATTTCCTTATTGAAAATGGATTAATCACTGCTACTTTATAGCCATTTTCATACAGATAATTAGCAAGCTTTAAATGATAAACTCCTGTATGCTCCATTATGATAAGCATATCTGACTGCTTAAACTTTTTAAGATAAGGCTTTATTTTCTTTTCAAACTCAACCGGGTCTGATTTAACTTCAAAGGTTTCTTTCTTGTTATCATACAAAACTGTAGCAGTGAATGAGTTTTTAGATACATCAACTCCAACGACGATTTTGTAGCTATTCATAAAAGCACCTCCTTTCATAAAATACTTGACATGAGAGAAACTTCCTGATAACCTATCATCGTAATCAATACAGGCTTAAAAGCCTAATGTTCTGATTCAGGTTTTAGGAAGTAGAGGAAGGACAGTCTACAAACATTCTGAGCGGTCTTAAAAGACCAATGACAATAACTTGATCTGTCCTTCCTTTTTTCTCCCATGTCTATAATTATTATAAAACTTATTCTCTTATGGTTTAAAAAATTTTGGTATATTTAACATACGATGACATTATTGTATTGTCTTTGTCATCCTGAGGACTTTAGTCCGATGGATCTCCTTTTTTATTGTTATTTGAAAGAAAGAAGGGTATAAAGGAGATTTTTCGCCGGCTACAGAATGATGTTATTGTTACCCTTTCCGTCATCCTGAACGAAGTGAAGGATCTTATATTTAAATTCTATAAAAATTACTATTTTCCTATTCCAAGGTATAATTTTAAGTTTAGAATCAGCACAAAATCAATCTTAAGTTATAATATTTTTAACTTTTTCCAATTGGAGGATTCGATGAACACTCAAAAATCTAAAGAGCTTTTTCAAGAAGCACAAAAATACTTGGTTGGTGGTGTAAATTCTCCTGTTAGAGCTTTCAAAGCTGTTGAAGCAGACCCAATTTTCATAAAAAAAGGAAAAGGATGTAGAATTTGGGATGTTGATGACAATGAATATATAGATTATGTTTTGTCTTGGGGACCGTTGATTTTAGGGCATGCTCACGACCAGGTTATAAACGCTATAAAACAGATTTCTAACTATGGAACAAGCTTTGGAGCACCAACAGAACTTGAAGTAGAGATGGCTAAAGCTGTAATAGATGCTGTTAAATCTGTCGAGATGGTAAGATTTGTAAATTCTGGAACAGAAGCTACAATGAGTGCAATCAGACTTGCAAGAGGCTACACAAAAAGAAAAAAAATAATAAAATTTGATGGATGCTATCATGGACATGGAGATAGTTTATTAGTTTCTGCCGGCTCAGGGGTGGCAACTCTTGGAATACCCGGAACTCCCGGAATACCGGAAGAATTAGCAAGTTTAACAATAGTTTTACCATATAACAATATAGAAGCCGTTGAAGAAGCATTTGAAAAATATGGAGACGATATTGCTTGTGTAATCATTGAACCGGTAGCTGGAAATATGGGGGTTGTAGCCCCATCTAAAGAATACCATCAAAAACTGAGAGAAATTACAAGAAAATACGGAGCTTTACTTATTTTTGATGAAGTCATGACAGGATTTAGACTCTCATATGGGGGAGCTCAGGAACTTTACGATATAGACCCGGATTTAACAACTTTTGGAAAAGTAATAGGTGGTGGGTTGCCTGTTGGTGCTTACGGTGGAAAAAGAGAAATTATGGAGTACGTAGCACCGGTTGGACCTGTATATCAAGCTGGAACACTGTCTGGAAACCCATTGGCAATGACTGCAGGTTTAACACAGCTTCAGCTTTTAAAACAACTAAACCCATACCAAGAGCTTGATGAAAAAGGAAGATTTTTAGAAGAAGGATTTAAAAAAATCTCCCAGGAAACAGGAGTCCCAGTTGCAGTTAACAGAGTTGGGTCTATGATAACCGTATTCTTTACAGATAAAGAAGTTGTAGACTTTACGACGGCTAAAACCTCCGACTCGAAAAAGTTTGCAAAATTCTTCCGTTGTATGCTTGAAAAAGGAGTATACTTACCTGCATCACAATTTGAAGCCTTTTTCTTAAGCACAGCACATAGCCAAAGAGATTTAGAAGATACATTAAATAAAGCTTATGAGTGCTTTAAGCAACTATCATGAAGTGTCCTAAATGCGGAAGTCTCAATGATAAGGTTTTAGAAACAAGACAATCAAAAGAAGGTGTTGTTATAAAAAGAAGAAGAGAATGTTTAAACTGTGGATACAGATTTACAACCTACGAGAGAATTGAAGAAGAGTATATAGAAGTTATAAAGAAAAATAACACAGTAGAACCATTTAATAAAGAAAAAATCATCAGAGGAATACTGCTTGCATCCAAAAACAGACCAATTACACAAGAGCAGGTCAGGCAGATAGCAGACGACATAGAAAAATATCTTCTTGATGAAGGAAAATTAAAAGTTAGTTCTGCAGAAATTGGAGATTTAGTTAAAAACAGACTCAAAGAGTTAGACCCTGTATCTTATCTTAGATTTGTATCTGTGTTTGATGGATTTGAAGACATTAAAGATTTTGAAGAATTTATAAAAAGCTTTGAAAAAAAGAATTTAGATACAAAAGGTTAATTTTTAAAATTGAAACGAAAATGATGCAAAAATTTTGTAAGTTTGTCTTCTTTGTCATCCTGCAATGAAGGGTCTACTCTTCTAAAAATTGAAAAAGGAAATTCTTCGGCAGTGCAGAATGACGAATAAGGTTACTCTTTCTCTAGCGTACAACATTAAACCTTTCCCTGTCATCCTGAGGACGCAAGTCCGAAGGATCTCTTTTTTGATTTTTTGACTTGAGAAGAAAAAATATGAGATTCTTCGCTTACGCTCAAAATGACAAATAAGGTAATTGTTAATATACTTTCATTTTCTCTGTCATACCGAGGCCGTAAGGCCGAAGGATCTCATTTTTAAATTTCATAAAAAACCGCTAATTCTTCACTCAAGGTACAAATATTGTAGCATGAAAATTAAAGGTTATTAATTTGATATTCTAAAAATTTTTCTAAATTTTGCAAAAAATCAAAAAGGTTTTTCTGAGTTTTCAAATGATTTTATCTAAAATTTTAGGTATAATTTTTGCATATTTTTTAACAAAAAATTGGAGACGGTCTTGAAGGTAGGAATAGTTGGCATTGGAAATATGGGAAGTAAGTATGTTAATAAATTTAAAGAGCTAAATCTGGATTATGTTCTTATAGATTCAAATCCTGAACAACTTTCAAAATTTCCTGACGATGTTAAAAAATTTCAAGATATAGAAAAGGCTTTAAATGAGGATTTAGACGCTGTTTTTGTAGCAACATCTCCACAATCACATCTGCCAATAGCAAGAAAATTTTTAGATGCTGGTATTAATGTAATGGTAGAAAAACCACCATCTTTAAGCAGAAAAGAGCTTGAAGAAACACTTGAATTAGCATACAAAAAAAATGTTTATCTGTCAGTTTCAGAAATTGAGTTA
>NZ_ABZS01000128.1 GCF_000173615.1 Sulfurihydrogenibium yellowstonense SS-5
TCTGTTTTGACTCTGTCATTTAGCTTCCATAAACTCTTTATTGAAAATGGATTTATCACTGCTACTTTATAGCCATTTTCATACAGATAATTAGCAAGCTTTAAATGATAAACTCCTGTATGCTCCATTATGATAAGCATATCTGACTGCTTAAACTTTTTAAGATAAGGCTTTATTTTCTTTTCAAACTCAACTGGGTCTGATTTAACTTCAAAGGTTTCTTTCTTGTTATCATACAAAACTGTAGCAGTGAATGAGTTTTTAGATACATCAACTCCAACGACGATTTTGTAGTTGTTCATAAGATTACCTCCTTTCATAAAATACTTGACATGAGAGAAACTTCCTGATAACCTATCATCGTAATCAATACAGGCTTAAAAGCCTAATGTTCTGATTCAGGTTTTAGGAAGTAGAGGAAGGACAGTCTACAAACATTCTGAGCGGTCTTAAAAGACCAATGACAATAACTTGATCTGTCCTTCCTTTTTTCTCCCATGTCTGTAATTATTATAAAGCTTATTCTCTTAAAGTTTAAAAATTTTTGACATATTTAATATACGATGACAAATATGATTTTTGCAAGCAGTCTTCTATATTCCATTAAAACAGAGCTAAACAAATGATATAATAATATTTTTAAAATTTTGCCGGAGGTATCTCAAAATTGGAATTTAAAGATACATTGAATCTGCCTCAAACTGAATTTCCTATGAAAGGTAATTTACCAAATAAAGAGCCTGAAATATTATCTTTTTGGGAAAAAATGAATCTTTATCAAAAACTCAGAGAAGATAGAAAAGGAAAAGATAAATATATTCTTCATGACGGACCGCCATATGCAAACGGACATATACACATCGGACATGCTTTAAACAAAATTTTAAAAGACATTTTAGTTAAATACCAATCTATGAAAGGAAAAGATGCGCCTTTTGTTCCAGGTTGGGATTGTCATGGGCTTCCGATTGAACAACAAGTAGAAAAAGAGTTAAAAGAGAAGAAAATCAAAAAAGAAGACCTTTCTAAATCCGAGTTTAGAAAGCTATGCAGAGAATACGCTTTAAAGTTTGTAAACATTCAAAAAGAAGAGTTTAAAAGGCTTGGTATCATTGGAAATTGGGAAAAACCTTATCTTACAATGAGACCATCCTACCAAGCACAGGAAGTTTTAGAGCTTGGAAGAGTGTTTAACAAAGGCGTTGCATATAGAGGTAAAAAGCCTGTTTATTGGTGCATCTATGACAAAACAGCAGAAGCAGAAGCGGAAATTGAATATTACGACAAAAAAGACCCATCTATCTATGTAAAGTTTAAAATGAAAGATTTTGATGATACCTATCTTGTAATTTGGACTACTACTCCTTGGACGTTGCCTGCAAACCTTGGTGTAATGGTTCATCCAGAGTTTGATTATGTTTATTTCAAAACAAATAAAGGAACTTTGATAGTTGCCAAAGAATTACTTGAAAACTTTAAAGAAAAGACAAGATTAAATGGAGAAGTAATAAGGCAGGTTAAGGAAAGATTTAGAGTTTAAAGAGTATTATCATCCATTTATAGATAGAGTTTCAAAGGTTTATCTCTCTGAGTTTGTTGAGCTTGGCACCGGTACAGGATTGGTCCATATGGCACCAGGACATGGTCAAGAAGACTATCTTATTGGTCAAAGATATGGTGTAGATGCCTTTGCACCTGTTGATGATGAAGGAAGGTTTACACAAGAAGCACCCGATTGGCTAAGAGGAATAAGGGTTTTTGATGCAAATGATTTAATCATTGAAAAATTACAAGAAGTAGAAGCATTAATACATAAAGAAGTGATAAGCCACTCTTATCCCCACTGTTGGAGATGTAAAAATCCGGTAATTTTTAGAGCAACTCCCCAGTGGTTTATATCTATGGAAGCAAAAGTTAATGAAAATCAAACTTTGAGAGAAGCAGCATTAAAAGAGATTGAAAGGGTAAAATGGATACCCCATTATGGACAAAACAGAATAAAAAGCATGGTAGAAAACAGGCCGGATTGGTGTATTTCAAGACAGAGAAGCTGGGGCGTTCCGATAACTGTATTTTACTGTGAAAACTGCGGTGAAATCGTTAAAGATATGGAAGTTTTTGAGCATGTAGCTAATCTAATTAAAAATGATGAGTTTGGGGCTGATATATGGTTTGAAAAATCAGCAAAAGAATTGCTTCCGGAAGGTTATAAATGTAAAAAATGCGGCGGGCAAGAGTTTAAAAAAGAAGAGGATATACTCGATGTTTGGTTTGATTCTGGCGTGTCTCATGCAGCAGTTTTAAAGTACGGAGAATGGGAGGAGTTAAGATGGCCTGCCGATATGTATTTAGAGGGTTCAGACCAGCATAGAGGTTGGTTCCAGTCTTCACTTCTTGAATCGGTAGCATCTTATAACAGAGCACCTTATGACACAGTTTTGACACATGGATTTACACTTGACGAAAAAGGCAGAAAAATGTCTAAATCTGCCGGAAATGTAGTAGCACCGGAAAAGGTTATAAAAGAGTACGGAGCTGACATACTGAGACTTTGGGTTGTTACAGAGGATTATACAGAAGACATAAAAATAGGTTTTAATCTTATAAAAAGAATTGCAGAAGATTACAGAAAAATTAGAAATACATTTAGATACTTCCTTGGAAATCTCTACGACTTCAATCCAAACCAGGACTATGTTCCTTACGAAAATCTATTAGAAATAGACAGGTGGATGCTTTCTAAACTTCAAAATATTATACAAATAGCCGACAAATCTTATGAAGAAGGCAAGTTTCATAAAATCTATCACACGATTAAAAACTTCGTAATAGTAGACCTATCAGCAATATATCTTGATATTTTAAAAGATAGACTCTATGTTTACGCACCAAAAAGCTTAGAAAGAAGGTCGGCACAAACTGTATTGTGGGAATTACTTTTATCGTTAAACAAAATCCTTGCACCTATCATCTCATTCACAGCAGAAGAAGTTTGGCAGTATGTAAGAAAGATCGATTCAAGTATAAAAGAAAGCATTCATCTTGAAATTATGCCTGTTGTAAATGAAAAATTTATAGATAAAAATTTAGAAGAAACCTATGAAAAGCTTATAGAGATAAGAGACGATGTACTAAAAGCGATAGAAGAGGCAAGAAAACAAGACTTAGTAAGGCATCCATACGAAGCAAGAGTAATTTTAAAACTACCGAAAGAGTATAAAGAAATTGTAGAAAAAAGATTAGATTGGATTAAGTTTTTCTTTACTGTTAGCCAAGTAGAGCTTTCAGATAATCCTGAAGGCGATGTAGTACTTAATGGCGAATCTGTAAAAGACTCTGTTGTAGCTGTTAGCAAAGCAAAAGGTGAAAAGTGTCCAAGATGCTGGATCTATGATGAATCTGTTGGCAGAAACGGACAACCTGTTTGTGATAGATGTAAAATTCAGCTTGAAATTATGAATATCAAATTGGAGGAATTAGCATGAAAAAACCGGATATTGTTAAATATATAAAAGAAAAACATCCTGAAATGGATTTAAAAAGTATAAAAGATGTTGTTGATGAAATCTTTGAAGTGATGGCAGAAGCTTTAGCAAAGGGTGAAAAGATAGAAATTAGAAAGATAGGTTCTTTTAGAGTTTTAAAAAGAAAGAAACCACTTAAAGGAAGAAAGAGAGTTAGCTATTCGAAAACTGTTCATTTTAAACCTGGTAAAGTATTAAAAAGAGCTTTAAAAAGTGTATCCTTAGAAGGTGAAAAAAATGCAAAATCCAAAAAATGATTTATTTTTAAGAGCTTGCAGAAGACAAAAAGTAGAAAGAACACCAATCTGGCTAATGCGTCAAGCCGGCAGATACATGAAAGAATACAGACAGTTAAGGGAAATAGCAGGAAGCTTTAAGAATTATTATAAAAATGTAGATTTGGCTGTAAAAGCTTCTATTTTACCGTACACTTTACTTGGTGTTGATGCAATAATCATTTTTTCTGATATACTTACACCACTTGAATCAATCGGAATGAAATTTGATTTTAAAGAAGGAGAAGGACCGGTTTTTGAAAATCCTATCAAAAGCAAAGAAGACATCCAAAAACTAAAAGAGTTTAACCCTGAGGATGTTTATTTTGTTGGAGAAATCATAAAAGGTGTTAATCAAACTACTGGCAGAGAAATTCCGGTGATTGGGTTTGCTGGAGCACCTTTTACGATAGCAGCGTACATGATAGAAGGCAGAGGTTCAAAGGACTTTAAAAAAACAAAATCTTTTATGTATAACAACCAAGAAGATTTTAAAATACTTCTTGATAAAATCGCAGATATGACTATAAAGTATTTAAGCTTTCAGATAGAGTCAGGGGCTGATGCTGTTCAAATCTTTGACAGCTGGGCTGGTCATCTTTCACCCAAAGATTATAAAGAGTTTGTTTTACCGTCAGTTAAGAAAATAATAGAAAATCTTAAGCATTACAACAAACCAATCATACACTTTACAAAAGGCGTTTGTGGATTTATGGACTTTATTCTTGAGTCTAACGCTGATGTATACAGCATAGATTGGATGATAGACATCAAAAAAGCAAAAGATTTAATCTATCCAAAGGCATCTGTTCAGGGAAATTTAGACCCTATGGTGTTATATGCCGACACAGACATTATAAAAAAAGAAGCAGAGTATATAATCAAATCATGGGGAGAGGATACAGGACATATATTTAACCTTGGTCATGGTTTGATGCCGGATATGGACGCAAGTAAAGTTAAATTTTTGGTTGATACTGTAAAAGAAATTTCAGTTAGAAGGCAGTAGATGAGACCTTTTTTAAAGTGGGCAGGCAACAAATATAAGATTGTAGAAGATATAAAAAGGCTTTTACCGGTCGGCAATAGACTTATAGAGCCTTTTGTAGGCTCTGGCGCTGTTTTTCTTAACACTGATTATAAATCTTATCTACTTGCAGA
>NZ_ABZS01000127.1 GCF_000173615.1 Sulfurihydrogenibium yellowstonense SS-5
GTTTTAGGTTCAATGTATTATATTCCTAAGTATATATTTATATCAGAGAAAGATTTTAGACTTAAGAAAAATCAAAAAAGAATAAAAACGAAAGGAGTTAAGAAAGTAGAAACTCAAAAGTGGTAAAATATATTAACAATATGTCAGGATGAGAAACTCAGTAATAAGTAGGAAGACTTTACAAAAATCAAAATTGTCATTCTGCAGCCGGCGAAGGATCTCATGTTTTTTTCTTTTGAAGTTAAAAATCAAAAGAGAGATGCTTCGGACTTCGTCCTCAGTATGACAAGGAAAGGCAAATTTACAGAAATTTTTGAACACCCTTACAAGTAGGAGATTCTTCTCCGGCTACAGAATGAAGATATTTGTTTTTGGAATGGTCTAAAGTTATAATTAACAAAAACATATAAACTCTTTCTAATATTATCATCGTATCATACATATGGAATCTGTTGAGTCAGGCAATGAAATGTGCCAAGTCCAACAACTATATCAGAAGCATCTATTCCAACAACCGCTCTGTCTGTAAAAACTGATTGTAATATTTCTAAAGCTATTTTGTCTTTATCACAGTTAAAGATTGGAACAATAACATATTTATTTGATATATAAAAATTGGCATAGCTTGCCGGGAGTCTATCTCCTTTATAATAAACAGGGTCTGGCATTGGTAGCGTGATTATGTTTAATTTATTTCCTTTTATATCCGTAAATGTTTTTAGCATTTCATAATTTTCTTTTAAAATAGGATAGTTTTCATCATTTGGATTCTCTTCAACTACAGTTATTACGGTATTTTCATTTATAAATCTTGTGATATCATCTATATGTCCGTCAGTATCATCACCAACTATACCCTCTTTAAGCCATAGTATTTTTTCAACGCCAAAGTAATACTTTAAATTTTCTTCAATCTCTTCTTTTGACATGTTTGGATTTCTATTTGGATTTAAAAGACAAGATTCGGTAGTAAGCAATAGGCCATTTCCGTTTACATCAATAGAACCACCTTCTAAAACCATGTCTATTTCTATTCTTTCAACATTTAGATATTCGGCCATTTTCTTAGGGATTTCGTTGTCTAATTCGTATGGATATTTTCCACCCCAAGCATTAAATTTAAAATCAAGTGCAACAAGTTTATTTTCATCTCTATCTACAACGAAAATAGCTCCATGGTCTCTACACCATGCGTCGTTAGTAGGGAATCTGTGTATGAATACATTGTTTAAATTTGCTCTTTTGTCTTTTAATCTTGATAATACATCATTTTCCATTTCTTCGTCATTTACATTTATATGAACTTCTTCACATTCGGACAAAAGCTTTACCATATCTGTGTATTTATCTCTTACGTTATCTATTTTCTCAAAAAATGTGTCGGGGTTATGTGGATAAGATAACCAAGTTCCTTTGTGTTTACTCCACTCCGGGGGCAGGTATAGCTTCCTCAACTTTTACCTCGTCAACAGCATTCTAAGATATGTGTTTGTTAATCCATATTGAATTTTAATTACTATTATCTGATTATCCTTTTGAAATGCTAAAATTGCATCTTTGCCGATTAAAGCAGAAATTTTTTTCCAACCGGCTTTTGGCATTTCTCTGTCGTAAAAATTAACTAAATCTTGAATATAACCTTCACCTTTGTAAATGAGATATGCTCGATAGATGTTTTCACTTTCAAATATAAGAGATTCATTTTCAATTAACTGGAAGTTTGAAGGAATGATAAAGCTATAATCTCCTTTTCTTTCTGTTTTAGCTACAAAACTAACAGGTGCATTAGGCTGGATAACAATTTCATTAGAAGCACAAGAAGATAAGATTAAAGATGTTAATAATCCAGATAAAAAAATAATTTTTTTCATGATAAACTCCTTTCAAACTACTTAAAATAGCATAAATTATTTTGATATAATTTTAACAGAATTACAAAAGCTTAACAAGTTAATAGGAGGTTTCAATTGGTTTACGATATAGAGTATGATGTAGTTGTGATTGGTGGTGGTCATGCAGGCATTGAGACTGCTTTAGCTTCTGCAAAGCTTGGGGCAAAAACTGCCTTAATTACGATCGATAAAGAAAAAATCGGATTAATGCCATGTAATCCGTCGATTGGCGGAATAGCTAAGGGAATTGTAGTTAGAGAAGTTGATGCTCTTGGTGGTGAAATGGCAAAAGCCATAGACCAAACAGGTATTCAATTTAAAGTTTTAAATACAAGGAAAGGACCTGCTGTAAGGTCTCCAAGGGCTCAAGCAGATAAGGAAGAATACAGAAGATATATGGTTAATAAAACTAATAACACAGAAAATCTTACAGTCATAGAAGATGAAGTTATTGACATAGTTTTAAAAGAAAATAAAAACGAAGTTGATGGAGTTATCACAGATAAGGGTTTAAAAATAAAAACGAAAGCAGTAGTTGTTACAACCGGAACTTTTTTAAACGGTCTTATACATATAGGAGATAAAAGATTTCCGGCTGGAAGAATGGAAGAAAAACCATCTACCAAACTTCCTGAATTTTATAAAAGAGCTGGCTTTGAATTATTTAGATTTAAAACAGGTACGCCTGCAAGACTTGACAAAAATACAATAAACTTTTCAATACTTGAAGAAGCACCGGGAGACAACCCACCACCTAAATTTTCTTTCTGGACTGAGCCAAAAGGCTCTTATTGGTTTAAAGAAAAAGACCAAATACCATGTTATATTACATACACAACACCGGAAACTCACAGAATCATAAAGGAAAATCTACATAGAACAGCACTTTATGGCGGAGCCATCACAGGTATTGGACCAAGATACTGTCCATCCATAGAAGATAAAATCGTAAAATTTGAAGGTAAAGACAGGCATACTGTATGGTTAGAACCGGAAACAAGAGATGGAATTAGTATATATCCAAACGGTTTAAGTACATCATTGCCTGAAGAAATTCAATGGCAGATGTATAGAAGTATACCAGGACTTGAAAATGTGGTCTTGCTAAAGCCGGCATATGCCATAGAGTATGATATTGTAATGCCAACAGAACTTTATCCAACCTTAGAAACAAAAAGAATTAGAGGACTTTATCACGCAGGAAACTTTAACGGAACAACGGGTTATGAAGAAGCTGCGGGTCAAGGAATAGTAGCAGGAATTAACGCAGCTTTAAGAGCCCTTGGCAAAAATGAACCATTTATAATTAAAAGAGATGAAGCATACATCGGGGTTATGATAGATGACCTTACGACAAAAGGTGTAATTGAACCATACAGACTCTTCACTTCACGTTCAGAATACAGATTACATCTAAGACAAGATAACGCAATTTTAAGACTATATCAAAAAGCTTACAATATAGGAATGCTCAATGAAGAAGAGTATAAATTTGTCAAAGAAACAGAAGAAGAAATTAGGAATTGGATAAACACATACAAAGAAACATTTATCAAAGATGGAGATAAAAAAGTCTCTATTTTTACTTACTTACAAAAACCAGAAGTTGATATTCAAAAGCTAAAAGAGATAGGAATTGCTGTTCCGGAAAGCGATTACATACAAGAAGAGATAGAAATTAATGTTAAATATGATGGTTATCTTGAAAGAGAAGAAAAATTAAATGAAAAAATGAAATACTTAGAAGGTATAAAAATTCCGGAAGATATAGATTATAGCCAAGTGGCAGGATTGAGAAAAGAGATAGTTCAAAAACTAACCAAATTTAAGCCAATGACCCTTGGACAAGCTTCAAGATTAGAAGGAATTACTCCTGCAGCAATTACTGCATTATTAGTTCATATAGAGAAGATGAGAGAAAAAAGAAAAACTGGATAAAATGATTTATTAAGATATTATTCGACGACTGCAGAATTACGAAATATTAGTATCATAGTAGATTAAAGCTTTATTAATGACAAATGTTGGCATCTATGTCTAAAGTTTATTGTTGAATCTCCTCCTGTCATAACAAGAACTATGGTCAGGAGAATCCATTTTTAAATTCTATAAAAATCGCCGACTTCTTGCTCTCAAAGAAACAAACATTATTTTAACTATCCAAGATATCCAAAAGGACAAGCATATGTAGAGAGAATGAATAGGACATTATAAGAAGAGTTTGTCATGTACTATGAAGATTGTGAATTAGAAGATATTCATGAGTTTAATAAAAAGATGTTGCAATATATGCTATGGTATAACATAGAAAGACCTCATCATAGTTTAAACAAAAAATCACCTTTACAATACTTTTGTGATATTATGAATTCAAATAAATCGGAATTTTCCCAAACTGGTATGACTTATACATCTCCTTGACACTATTTATTTCGTTGTCGTATAATTATGACTGATAAATCAGTCAAAGAGGATTTAAATGAAAAATAAAATCATTCCAATACTAATAGCCATAGCAATTTTGGCTGTCGGGTTATTTATAGTCAAGTCTATAAATCCTAAAAAACAAGAACAACCAAAACAAAAACCTGCACCGGTTGTAAAAGTCTTGGAGTTAAAATCTCAAGAAATTCCAATAATCTATACAGCAAATGCGACATTACAAGCAAAAACATCAGCAACCTTAAAACCACAAGTTAATGGTAGAGTAATAAAATTGTTTGTAGAGGAAGGACAGTATGTCAAAGCAGGACAGCCACTTGCAATGATCCAACCAGAAAAAGAACAATACCAAGTAGAATCACAAATTTCAGTTATAGAGCAACTTAGGGCAAACTATTTGAATAAAAAAGCTATATATGAAAGAAGAAAACAGCTGTTTGAAAAGGAACTTATAGCCAAAGAAGAAGTTGACAATGCTAAAACAGATATGGAGATTGCTTTAAATCAACTACGTTCAGCTGAAGCAACATTAAAAGAGTATCAAAGACAGAAAAATGAAACAGTTATAAAAGCCCCATTTGATGGAATTCTTGATAAAAGATTTATAAGCATTGGAGATTATGTAGATAGTCAAACACAAATGTTTTATATTTAAAGCTATC
>NZ_ABZS01000126.1 GCF_000173615.1 Sulfurihydrogenibium yellowstonense SS-5
TTTGTATGATAACAAGAGAGAAAGCTTTGAAGTTAAATCAGACCCAGTTGAGTTTGAAAAGAAAATAAAGCCTTATCTTAAGAAGTTTAAAAAGTCAGATATGCTTATCATAATGGAGCATACAGGAGTTTATCATTTAAAGCTTGCTAATTATCTGTATGAAAATAACTATCAAGTAGCAGTAGTAAATCCATTTTCAATAAGGAAATTTATGGAAGCTAAAATGACAAGAGTTAAAACAGATAAAACTGATTCATACTTTATTGCAGAATATGGAAGAACGTTTTTTGATGGAGAGCTTTATAAACCAAAACCAGATGTAGAAAAAGAGATTGAAGTAAAACTAAAGATATTAGAAGACCTACAACAGCAACTTACAATGCTGAAAAACAAAAGAGAATCATTAAGTCATGTACCAATGAAAAGACTGAAAGAGAATTTAGAATATTACGATGAGTTGATTAGAAAAATAGAAAAAAGCATAAAAGAACTTGAGAAAGAAATAAAAGAATTGTCTAAAAAGAATTTTCAAGAGGAATACAAGCTTTTAAAAAGCATACCTGGTGTAAGTGATAGGGTTATAGGAGTGGTAATAGCAATGTTTGGAGGATTTAAAAGATTCAAGAGTGTAAAAGAAGCAGCCAGCTATGCTGGTTTAAATCCAAGCCCATATGAAAGTGGAACGAGCGTAAAGAAAAGCGGTTCAATAAAAAAGATGGGAAATCCATATGCAAGAAAGATATTATACATGGCAGCACTATCGGCAATAAGGTTTAACAAATACTGCAGAGAGTTATACGAAAGGTTAGTAAGTAAAGGTAAGGCTAAAAAGTTAGCATTAGTGGCTGTAGCACATAAGTTATTAAGGCAAGCATATGGTGTATTAAAAAACAGAAGACCATTTGATGAAAATTTTTGTACTTGACATTTAACATAGAACATTCTGAGGACGTAAGTCCGAAGGATCACATTTTTAAATTCTATAAAAATTACTAATTTCTCACCCAAAGTATATTTTTTGTATAATATTTACATCTTGCATTAAAGGATACTAAAATGATTAACTTAACAATAGAAGAAGCAACGTTTACAGTAGTAGACTTAGAAACAACAGGACTAAATCCTAAAACAAGCGAGATAATAGAAATTGCCGCAATAAAAGTTGAAGGGAATGTTATCACTGAAAAATTTCATACATTGGTAAAGCCATCAATTGGATTTATTCCGGAGCATATTACAAAGCTTACAGGAATCACAAACCCTTTAGTGATAGATAAACCAAAAATAGAACAGGTTTTTCCGCATTTTTTAGAGTTTACTAAAAACTCAATCATCATAGCCCATAATGCCAAATTTGATATATCATTTTTAAACGAAGCATCATTTCAATTGACAGGAAAGCTTATCCAAAATCCTGTTATATGCACTTTGGTTCTTGCAAATAGATTATTTCCAGATTTAAAAAGTAAATCACTTACCAACTTAGCTTACCATTTTAACATTCCTTACCATAGGAAGCACAGAGCTTTGGCAGATGCAGAAGTTACTTATGAGCTTTTTAAAAAGTTTGTTGAGTATCTTCAAAACTACAAAGTTAATAAAGTTATTGATCTAATAAGACTTTCTAATGGTAAAGATTTAAAACTACCATCAAAAAGGAGAAGGTATGTTTAAGGTAGGAATCATTGGCGTTGGAAATATGGGAGAAGCCATTTTAAAAGGTCTGATTGAAAAAGCAGGTATAAATGGGCCGGAAATTGTCATCACAGATATTAATCAAGACAGAGTGAAAGATATCATAGAAAAGTATAACGTAGCCGGTACTGACATAAGAAAGGTTGTAAATCTGTCTGAAATAATATTTCTTGCAGTAAAGCCAAAAGACATTGAAAGCGCTTTGGAGCCGGTTAAGGATTTATTTAAAGAAAATCAGATATTGATATCGGTTTTAGCCGGTATAAAAATAGAAAAGATAAAAAAGTTTACTGAAAAACCTTTGATAATTAGAATCATGCCAAACACTCCTGCCTTGATTGGCGAAGGTGTGATTGGTGTTAGCTTTGAAAAAAATACAGAAAAAAAGGATTTTATTCTAAGCTTGCTTAAAACTTTGGGAGAAGTTTATGAGGTTAAAGAAGAGTTATTAGATGTAATCACAGGTTTGTCCGGAAGCGGTCCTGCCTATGTGTTTAATTTTATTGATGCTTTGGCTCAAGGCGGGGTTAAAATGGGGTTATCTTATGATATGGCTTTAAAAATTGCAACTCAAACAGTCTTAGGCTCTGCTAAATTACTAAAAGAATCCGGTCAGCATCCGGTAGTTTTAAGGGATATGGTGACTTCTCCGGCAGGAACGACTATTTATGGCTTACATGAACTTGAAAAGAAAAATTTTAAAGATGCCGTAATGTCTGCGGTAGAAGCTGCAACAAAAAGAAGCAAGGAATTGAGTTAGGGACTGCTGCTAAAATTCCAGTCTGACTAAAACTAATATAAACTTTTATTCGTTATCATGAGGCTACTTCTGCTTCCATATCCGCTATCTCCTGAGCTATCATTTCTGCTTGCTTTATTACAGTCTCTGTTGCTAATTCTTGCATATCTGGTGGATATCCATATTTTCTCAAGATTCTTTTTACAGTAACTCTTAGCTTGGCTTTAACGTTTTCTCTGATCGTCCAGTCTATAGTAGCATTTTTTCTTACCTCTTGGAATAAAACTGTCGCAAGCTCTCTTAACTTTTCTTTTCCCATTAGCTCTAATGCACTTTTATTGTCTGCTACTGCTGTATAAAATGCGTATTCGTATTCTGTAAGTCCCATTTGCTCTGGCTCTTTGTTTATTTCTCTTATTTCTCTTGCAAGATTAAGGAGTTCTTCTATTACTTGGGCTGCGGTGAGGATTTTGTTTTGATATTTTTTAATGATTTCTTCGTATAGCTCTAACAAGGATTTACTTTTTACATAGCTTCTTTTTGTTATTATTTTTATTTTGTCGTTTATAATTCTTTTTAAGAGTTCTATCGCTATATTTTTATGTTGCATATTTTTTATTTCTAACAGGAATTCTTCAGATAATATACTGATTTCTGGCTTTTTGATGCCTGCTATTTCAAATATATCTATTACTTGTTCTGATATTAAAGCTTTGTCTAATATCTGCTTTATGGTTGTTTCTATCTCGTAGTTTGCTTTTGATGTTCTATCTGTGTTTCCGCCTGTACTTGTTAGTTTAAGTATTCTTGATTTTACGGCTTGGAAAAATGCTACATGCTCTTTTATCTCTAATGCTTTTTCATGTGGTATTGCCAGTGCAAAAGCTTTCGAAAGCTCTGCTGTGTGTTTTATAAACCTGTTTTTGCCGTCTTCTAATCCAAGTACATATTCTACTGCATCTCTTAATATATCAAGTTTTTTCCTTGTATCTGATGTTGTAAAGTATTCTTTGTAATTAAATCCATGTAGCATGTTTGAGACAATTTCGTATTTGTCAATCATTAAATCTACCGCTTTTTCTTGTATTATTGCTGGGTCTCCCCTTCCTCCGCTTTTTGAGTAGAAAGAGAGGGCTTCTTTTAGGTCTGTTGCTATTCCGTGATAATCTACTATCAATCCGCCTGGTTTATCTTTGTACACTCTGTTAACCCTTGCTATAGCTTGCATAAGGGTATGTCCTTTCATCGGTTTGTCTATATACATTGTATGCAAGCACGGTACATCAAAACCTGTCAACCACATATCAACCACTATTACAAGCTTTAACTCGTCATTTGGGTCTTTCATTCTTTTTTGAAGTAGTTTTCTTTGCTCTTTTGTGGTATGGTGTTTTGCTACCTCTGGTCCATCAGAAGAGCTACTGGTATAGACTACTTTTATTTTTCCTTTTGTCAGGTCATCGCTGTGCCAATCTGGTCTTAGCTGTATGATTTTTTGATATAGCTTTGCTGCTATTGGTCTTGATAATGCCACTATCATGGCTTTTCCTTCGAAGACTTCTTGCCTTTTTTCAAAATGCTCTACTATGTCTTTTGCAAGCTGATTTAGTCGGTCTTCTGCTCCAAGTATTTGTTCAAGTCTTTTTGTCTTATCGCTTTGCTCTACTAATTCTAAGCCTACTTCTTCCAATTCTTCTTCAAATTCTTTTATAAGCTGTTTCCCTTCCTCTGTTAATGATACTTTTATTAGCCTGCTTTCGTAGTATATAGGAACTGTCATTTTGTCCTCTATTGATTGGGATATATCGTATATGTCTATATAGTCTCCAAACACTGCCGGCGTGTTTTTATCTTCTTTTTCTATTGGCGTTCCTGTAAAGGCTATAAATGTGGCATTTGGCAATGCATCTCTTATGTATTTTGCATAACCGTAGGTGGTCTCTCCTGTCTTTTTATCTATTTTTGCCTTAAAGCCATACTGTGTCCTGTGTGCTTCATCTACTATAACGATTATGTTTTCTCTTTCTGATAATGTTTCAAAGGTGTTGCCTTCTTCTGGCAGGAATTTTTGAATGGTGGTAAAAATAATTCCTCCTGAGTTTCTTTTTAATAACTCTTTTAAGTGTTCTCTGTTTTCTGCTTTTTTTGGTTCTTGTCTTAAAAGATCTTTGGACTGAGAGAATGTCTCAAAAAGCTGATCGTCTAAGTCGTTTCTGTCTGTCAAAACTACTATGGTGGGATTGTTTAGATGCTGAATGATTTTTCCTGCGTAGTATACCATCGTTAAGGATTTTCCACTGCCTTGTGTATGCCATATGACACCTGCTTTTCTTGTTTTGTCTGATATTGCTTTTTTAGTGGTTTCGATAGCTTTATTTACTGCGTAGTACTGATGGTATGCTGCTATTTTTTTGTCTAATGTTATAAATATTTGTTTTGTTTTTTCATCTTCATATTTTGATTTTTGAAATACCGGAAAGCTTTTTATAAAATCTATTATTGTTTTTTTATTTAATAATCCTTTTATGATGGTTTCTAATTGGTTGGTTTTTGATATTGTTTCTCCGTCTATTGATCTCCAGGCAAGAAATCTATCAAATCCT
>NZ_ABZS01000125.1 GCF_000173615.1 Sulfurihydrogenibium yellowstonense SS-5
CTTCATTGATTTTTTCTAATAATCTTGGAATGTCTTCTGGGTCATTTTGTAAATCTCCATCCATTGTTATAATTATTTCACCCCTTGCTATGTCAAAACCTGCAGCCATAGCAGCAGTCTGACCAAAATTTCTCCTAAAATTAACTCCAACCACATGATAATCTTTTTCAGCTAAATTTTTGATAATTTCCCAAGATTTATCACTACTGCCATCATTTACAAAAATAATTTCATAATCTTTGTCATTCCACTGCTTTTTTAGCTCTTCCATTACTGTTTTTATTTTTTCATATAAAATCGGCAAATTTTTTTCTTCGTTATAAATTGGAACTACTATCGAAACATAAATTTTATCTTTACTCATTTCTCGTCCTTATTTGATGTATTTTAGTATAGGGTTTTCATTATTGTTTTTATCCTCAAGAGTGCTTGAAGGTTTTTTATTTTCTTCATTTAGGTTGATTTTAGATTTTGGTTTATCTAAAATTTCTAATAAATACTTTCTAATTTCTTCTTTTAATCCTGCATTATTTTCAGCAGACCTTAGGGCTTTTTCAAGGTAATATTTGGCAAGCTCATCATCTCCAAGTTCATGATAAACTTTTCCAAGCCTAAAATAGATTAATGGGTCATTTACAACATAATTTAATGCTTTTGAATAATATTCTCTGGCTTTTTTCAACATTTCTTTACTATGGACTACATTGTATTTATCTAAATAATAATCTCCTAAGGCAATATACGCGTTTACGAAATTGCTGTTAAACATCAAAGCTTTTTCTAAGTTATACAAAAATAAATCTTCTTTACCTAATTGAAGGTATACCATACCAAGGTTATAATAAGCCTTTTCTTTTCCTGAATATGTAGGATTGTTTATAGCTTTTTCAAAGTATTTTATTGCTTCATTGAACTTTTTTTGATTTGCAAGCAGAATTCCATAATTTGTTAATAATTCTGGATAATCTGGATATTTATCTATTCCAAGTCTAAAAATGTCTTCAGCTTTAGCAAACTCCCCAGCAAATTGATAAGCAAGGGCAAGAGCGTTGTAGACCTCTGGTTTATCATAAGATTTTAATGCTTCTTCTAAATATTTAATTGCCATTGCATTATTTCCGCTGTTTAAGTAAGATACGCCCATTTCGTATAAGTATTTTCCATCCCCGACTCTTAAATCAGTTTCGTACGATTGAGGATTAGCACAAGAACTTATTAAAATAGCTAAAGTTAAAGCAAAAAAATTCTTTCTCATGGTTTTTATATTTTATCATAGGTTAATTCGAATAAGCTATTAAGAATAGAGACTGTTCCAAAAATCAACAACTTCATTCTACAGCGGCGAACAAATCTCCTTTCTTTTACCTTTCACTTATTCAATGTATGGGTAATTCATGAATTGCCTCTACTCACTTACTAGCTCACCTTCTTTAAAAGAGAAGATCCTTTTTGACTAAAGTCCTCAGGACGACAAAGTCATCTAATGATGTCATTCTGTAGACGTGCAAAGAATCTTAATTTTTTTTAAATTTCTCATCCGACGCATATGTTATAATAACAATATTAACATGTTAAAACTTAGCAGACTTCTTAGCTTATTAATAAGCACATTACTATTAGTCGCAAATAGTTTAACCCTGACACACCATCATAAAGATGGAGAACATCATACTGATTGTCAGGTCTGCGTACTGCAGCTAAACCAACAATCAGAAGACCCAAATTCTCTTGAATTTACATATGAGATACAAACTTTTAATCAAGATTTCCCAATAATATTTAAAACATCAATCTTAAAATCTCAAAAAACATTTAATAAAAATCCAAGAGCACCTCCTGTATTAGCTTAATATCTAAGTTTTTCACTATTTGACTTTTTAAAATTAAAAACAGGAGGTGTACTATGAAAAAATATTTGCTTGCAACGTTGGCATTATTTACATTTTCATACGCTGAGAACGTAGAGGACTTAAAAAAAGAACTTGAAAAGCAAAGAGAGATTATAATTAAACTTCAAGAAAGATTGAACCAGCTAGAACAACAACAGGAAGTTTTAAATCAGACAAAGGAGAAACTACAAAACTTACGAACAGAAAGCAGTATTGATAGAATACTATCTAATCCATTCTCGCAAGCTAAGTTTGTACCTGATATATCTTTGATTACAGACTTTTCTTATGTAAGCAGGAGTCTTACAGATGATACCTACAAATCAGTTCAAATTCCGGGATTCAATCACGGATTTTTCCATAGTCACGGAGATCATGGTCATGGTCACGAGCCATATAATGCTGAAAGAGGTTTTAACTACAATTATTCTGAGATGTATATATCTTCAGCAGTTGACCCATACTTTGATTTGGTTGGTGTTTTTCATCTTGGTAAAGACAGCTTTGAAATTGAAGAAGGGTATTTTCAGACAAGAGGTTTGCCCTACAACTTAAAGCTAAAGGGTGGTAAATTTTATAGTGAGTTTGGTAGGTTAAATAAATTTCATCATCATGTTTGGAACTTTGCAGATGCACCTTTGATATACAGAGCTATCTTTGGAGAACACAATCTAAACGAAACAGGCATTCAGTTATCATGGCTTGCACCAACTCCATTTTATCTTTTAACCGGCTTTGAAGTCTTCCAAGGAGACAACGAAAATAACTTTAACAGAAATGGATTTGAAGTGTGTACTCAAATAAATACAACAACCAAAGAATGCACTTCAAACACATATATAAAAATCAATGATACTAAAAAGCCAAATCTATTTACGTTTTTCATCAAACCATCCTTTGACATAGGCAATACTTCAATCTTGACAGGTGTATCCTACGCACAAGGAAAAACAAGAATTAACCATTTAGAAGATGATAAACCTCACGCACTATCTGGAGATACAAAAATTTATGGATTTGAACTGACAGCAAGACATACATTAGATTCTTATAGGTATTTACTTTTACAGTCTGAATATTTCTATAGAAAGTTTGATGGGACAAGGTTTGGTTATAATGACAGTGGAAACCTTCTAACTTCAAGACTTGAAAAAAAGCAGGCAGGATTTTATGTTGAAGGAATCTATAAATTTGCCCAAAGATGGAGAGGTGGTTTGAGATATGATTTAATCAATAAAAATGATGTGTTTGTAAACGGTAAAAATATAAACCTGCCGGACAATATGTATAAATACTCTGCTATGATAGACTTTTTACCAAGTGAGTTTTCAAGAATCAGACTTCAGTATAACTATGACAGAAGCTTGTTTACAGAAGATTTAAAAAGAAAGCCTAATAATGAAATTATTTTACAGTTTAACTTAGCAATTGGTGCCCATGGAGCACACGGATTTTAAAAAATTTTAAAAAAGGAGGCTTGAAGATGAGAGTTTTAGTGTTTTTATTAATCTTATTAACATCTGGATTTGCCAAAGCAGAAATTAAAGTTGTAGCAACATATCCATACATAGCAAGTATTACAAAAGAGATTGTAAAAGAAAAAGCACAGGTAGATTATTTAGCTTCCGGAAACTTAGACCCCCACTTTGTGGTTCCAAAGCCATCCTTAAGTGTAAAGCTTAGAAACGCAGATTTATTAATCATCAATGGAGCTGGTCTTGAAATTGGGTTGGCTTCCGCCACTTTTAAACCAAGCAAGCAACAGAAAAATTAACCCCGGTTCAAATGGATTTTTAGATTTATCTCAGTATGTTGATTTAATAGAAAAACCGGAGAACGTATCAAGAGCAATGGGAGATGTACATCCGGATGGAAACCCTCACTTTCACTTAGACCCATACAATGTGCCAATTATCTCACAAGTAATTACAGAAAAATTATGTAAGCTTGACAGTTCGAACTGTGATTATTACAAAAATAACTTATCTGACTTTAAGAAAAGATGGAATGAAAAATTAGCCGTTTGGAATTCAAAAATGGCAAACTTGAAAGGAGTAAAAGTTTATCAGTATCACAAGCTGTTTGATTATTTCTTAAAAAGATACGGCATTATCTCTATAGACGCGATAGAGCCATTACCCGGAATACCCCCAACAGCAAAGCATTTAGAAGAGCTAATCTTAAAAGCAAAATCTGAAAATGTGAATATGATTTTACAAGATGTTTACCATCCTATCAAACCTGCAAAATACGTATCAGAGAAGACAGGTTTAAAAATCATAGTCCTTCCTCATGACGTTGGAGCAGTGGAAGAGGCAAAGGATATATTCTCTCTGTTTGATACAATCGTTGAAAGGGTGAATAAATGAGCGATATTTTAGTACCTGCATTGACCTTATCTATAGTTTTATTGGTTATCCATTCTTACTTTGGAATAGAGATAATAAAAAGAGGGATAATCTTTACTGATTTATCCATTGGACAAATGGCTGCCGCAGGAGCGGCAGTCTCTCTTTTCTTTTTTGAAGGCCAGTATAGATATTTAATCTCATTATCTTTTGCACTAATAACAGCTATTTTGATAGCGTTTGCAACAAAAAAAGAAAAAGTTTCCGCAGAGGGCTTTATTGGACTGATTTATGCTCTTGGAATTTCTTTGATATTCATTATTATGTCAAAATCGCCGCACGGTCTTGAGGAGTTAAACAATCTGCTTGCATATGACATCTTGTTTGTAAATATGACAGAGGTTTACAAAACAGCTATTTTATATACAGTCTTAGGATTGTTTTTATTTGCGATTAACAGATTTACGGCAGGATTTATAAAAGAGATGTTATTTTTTTCTATATTTTCAATTACAATCACAAGTTCAGTTTCATTAGCCGGCGTATTTGTCGTCTTCTCTCTTTTGATAGCTCCGGCGTTTACGGTTATGCAGTTTTTTTCAAAGAATTTAATCATTTATGCTGTGATTTTAGGTAGCTTAATCAATCTTTTAGCGGTTTATGTATCTTATAACTTTGACTTACCAACAGGTTACACTATCGTATTTATTCAAACTTTTTCAGCAATATTGTCTTCTATAATCTCATTTTTAAGAAGGTCTCAATGATTGAGTCTAAAGAAATAGTATAGTGAGAATATATTATAAAAAACGTCGGGTGAGAAATTCAAAAAAA
>NZ_ABZS01000124.1 GCF_000173615.1 Sulfurihydrogenibium yellowstonense SS-5
GAAGAAGTAGGGACATCTACCTACATTCAGAGAATTAATACACTTGAAAGAAAGCTTTTAAAGCAAGTAAAAGAATTAGATGATGTTATACAAAAACATCCAGAAATAATCTTTAGATTGCAAGTTGTAGAGTTTGCCTTAAAACACTCAGTAAAACTTGCAGTGGAAGCTTTTGGTGTATCAAAATCTACCATATACAGATGGATTAAAGAGTATGAAAGCAGTAATAACAATCCAGTATCTTTAAAAAATTGTTATGTGTCAAAAAAAGGAATGAAGTTAGAAAAATTACAAAAAATAACAGAAAAACATAAACAGTTAGTTTTAGAAATCAGAAAAAAACATCCTAAGCTTGGAAAAGAAAAAATAAAGGTTTTACTTGATGAGCTTTGTAAGCAGCACAACATTCCTACGATATCTGTAAGTTCAATTGGAAATATAATAAAGATGCTTAAAGATGAAAGGAAGTTAAATCATGAGTATGCCAGGCAAAGAATCACAATCAACGGAAGAACTGGAGAGTTAATGGTAAAAGAAATTAAAAAGAAAACAAAGAAAGATAGATATAAAGACAAAAAACCAACAAAACCAGGAGAATTAGTACAAATAGATACTAAGCATGAATATGTAAATGGTAGAAAAGTTTATATATTTGTAGCCAAAGATGTAAAAACAAGAATCTCCTTTACTTTTGCATATGACAGGCTAAACAGTAAAAATGCGAAAGACTTTTTAGAGAAATTGATAAAAGCAATGCCATTTGAGATAAAAGGTATACAAACAGATAATGGCAGTGAATTCTTAGGCGAGTTTACCAAAGCATTAAAGAAAAAAGATATAAAACATTATTTTAACTATCCAAGATATCCAAAAGGACAAGCATATGTAGAGAGAATGAATAGGACATTATAGGATGAATTTATCATGTACTACGAAGATTATGAATTAAAAGACATTTATGAGTTTAATAAAAAGATGTTGCAATATATGTTATGGTATAACACAGAAAGACCTCATCATAGTTTAAACAAAAAATCACCTTTACAATACTTTTGTGATATTATAAATTCAAATAAATCGGAATTTTCCCAAACTGGTATGACTTATACACAAATAAGACTATCCTTTCTCTGATGCTTACCATTCAAACTTTCCCTGTTATTCTGAGGCCGTAAGGTCGAAGGATCTCATTTTTTAAATTTTACAAAAACCGCTAATTTCTCATCCAAGGTTTGCAAAAAAGACATAGTAAATGTTATTCTTAGCTTGGCTTTGAGATATGGGAGGTTTATAAAAATCTTTGTCCACAGCTCTTTATAGCTCACTTTTAAATCCCACAGCCTTGGAGTAAGCCGGATTCTGTTTTAGTGGTCATTTATCTAAGCTCCCAACCCGAAGGCATCGGCCGGGCAAGCCTAATAGCGCCTTCCTACTTGGGATTGCTCCGGGAGAGGGTTGCCAACCTGCAATGTCACCACTGCAGGTAGTGGGCTCTTACCCCACTTTTTCACCCTTGCCTCCATGACCACACCTAAAGAGGTGTGCGGATCGGCGGTTTATTTTCTGTGGCCCTATCTGTAAGGTTACCCCTACCTGCCTTTCGGCAGCTCCCTGCCCTGTGGAGTCCGGACTTTCCTCAGTAGCTTAAAAGCTACCGCGAACCACCTCAAGGCTGTGGGATAAATAATATATTTCGCTTACTAAAATTTGACAAGGTAAAATTTCTGTTTAAATTTATGCTATAATTACATTCATATTGGAGGAAAGCTATGGAATTTTTAAAAAGAAATGAAGCTCCTTTATCAGAAAGCGATTGGGAAAGGATTGATAAAGTAGCAGTTGAAACAGCAAAAAGAGTTTTAGTAGGAAGAAGATTTATAGAAATCTCAGGACCATACGATCCGTCTGTTCAGTTTGTTCCATATGATTATATAGAAGATGGAAATTCCGGAGCTTGTGGTCTTTTTGGTGAAGTAGATTGTGGTGTTGTAAAAGTTAAAGAAAGAAAAATACTTCCTCTGCCAATTATTTACAAAGATTTTAAAATTCATTGGAGAGACATAGAATCATCTAAAAAGTTTAATATTCCTATTGATTTTAGCGTTGCTGCTGCAGCTGCATCTCAGGTAGCTATTGCAGAAGATAGATTAATCTTTCATGGAGATATTGAAACAGGTTTTCCGGGATTATTAAACGTTGAAGGTAAAAATTCGATATCAATCTCTGAATGGAATCAAACAGGAGAAGCTTTTAAAGATATACTAAATGCTATCGTTAAATTAAATGAAAATGGATTTTATAATAACTTTGCTTTGGTGTTAAATCCTCAAGATTATGCAATGCTACATAGATTATATGGAAATAGCGGCATTCTTGAAATAGACCAGATTAAAAAACTGTTTGACGTTGGAGTGTTTACAACGCCGGTTATACCACAATTTACGGCCGTTGTTGTATCAACCGGAATTGAAAATTTAGACCTATTTATATCTCAGGACATGATAACATCATATTTAAACTATGATAATATGGATCATTATTTCCGTGTTTTTGAAATTTTAGCACTTAGAATTAAAAGACCCCAGTGTATATGTACGATCGAATAATTTTTATTATAGGAGGAATTTATGAAGAAGCTTTTATCATTGGCTGTAGCAGGGTTTTTAATGCTAACTTTTACGTTGGCAAAAGCAGCAGACATTGTGTTTATTGACACACCAACAGTAGTTAATAATTCAAAAGCTGGCAAAGATGCACAGAAGCTTTTAGAAGAAGCCGGAAAAAAAGCACAGGCTGAGATTGAAGCCAAACAAAAAACATTAAAACAAGACCAAAAGTCTCAAGAAGAGTTCCAGGCTTTTGCTATACAAAAGCAACAAGAGGTTTTAAAAAGAAGGGATGAACTTTTAGGTCAGTTTATGAACCTTGTTCAAAAGAATTTAGATGCTTTCGCAAAGGCTAAAAATTATTCATTAATCTTAGACAAGCAAGCTGTTCTTTATGGAAAGCCAGAGTTGGATAAAACAGATGAATTTTTGAAATTCTTTGATTCAAACTATGAAAAATCTTCAGAAAAAATAAAATAATTTAATTCCCAAATTTGCCTGGGTGGACATCGTGTCTGCCCTTGTTTCATTAATCCTAAGACTGTTACAAAATCCACATCGTCATTCTGCAGCCGGCGAAGAATCTTATGTTTTTTTCAAGCTAAAAAATCAAAAAAGAGATCTCTCGGCTTACAAACTCGGGATGTCAAGGAAAGGCAAGTTTACAAAAATTTTGGAGCACTTCCATTAATCCTGTACAATTTTGTCTCATACTTTGGATCAGAAATTGAGATTATTATAAAAATATGCCCTTCAGACCAAAGCCTTCAAAATGAGTAAAGATTAATAATTACAAGTTAAGCATGTGTCTAATTTCTCGCCCTCACCTTTACCTGCGGCCAATTCATGAACTGTCCCCAGTATCCCTTTAACATCCCGCAGCTGTAACAAAAAATCTGTAATATTTTGAATTTTTTATCCAAGGCGTCCTGAATATAACAACAATCAAAAACAACACTCTTAAACCGGCTCAAGAACAGATGGCAAAAGACAACATCTTAATTTACATAATCTTAACCAACCCTTCATATTCCCTTAACACCCTATGTGTATATTAATAGTAAAACTATAGGAGGTGTTAAAGATGAAAACATTAGAAAAATTAGAAGTTGATTTCAAAGAAGTAAGTTTCTTATGCAAATGTGGTGAAGAAAACAAGAAAGTGATTTTAGTAATCAATGGTTATGGTTTTGATGATGTTAAATGTAAAAATTGCGGAAGAAGAGCTATGGTTGAGTATGATAATAAAGTTATATCTGTTAAATCTTGATTAAAGAAAAAACTACCATAGCTAAAATATTCAAAATAAAACCAAAGAAAATACCAAGCTCTTCTTCTTTAAGGAAAAAATAAAAGATAAACCATACCAAAAACCCTAAAACCATTGACGCTAAGGCTCCTTTTGAATTTGCCTTTTTCCAATACAGTCCGAGTATAAACGGAGCAAACAACGACACGAGAGTTAAAACAGACGATAACCCTACCAAGTTGTAAATCGATTCACCGGAGTATGCTAACAAAAGAGATATTAACGCAACCAGAAAGACCGACAATCTTGTTATATTTAACAAAGCCAAATCTGATAAATGATTAAAAAATTTTTTTATAATGTTTTCGCTTAACAATGCCGATGGTGCTAAAATTGCAGCTGTTGCCGTACTTAATACAGCAGATAAAAGACCTGCAAAAAATAGATACTTTGTAATTGGAGAAGTATTTAAATATACATAATCAAGCAAAGTTTTATCTGTTTTAAATCCAAAATTAAAGTATATGACCAAGACAGTAATCAGTGGAATGATTGCAACTGTAAGATACATAAGTCCGGCTATTATTGAAGACTTATAGGCTACGTCCTCAGATTTAGATGACATAAAACGCTGAAAAAGGTCTTGTCCAGGTAGAGATCCAAGTCCTATAGTAATCCATGCAACTATGTATAGAATTATGCTTTTTATGTCTAACTCCGGTAAGATGTTAAAGTAGCTTGATGGTATTTTTTCTAAGGCTTGCAACCCGCCTGCTTTGATTAAAATTTCTCCAAAAATAAAAAAGATGCTTATAAGAATTACAATTGTTTGAATAAAGTCTGTTAAAGCAACAGACCACATACCACCAAAAAACGTCATAAGAAGTGAAATCAAAAAAGCTATAAATATTGATATTTCTAAATTTAAATCTGTGATAGTTTTTAAGACCAATCCAAAAGCTACGTACTGAGCAGCTATCCATCCAAAGTAAGATATTATCAAAAAAAACGATGCTAAAACTTCTACTTTCTCACCATACTTTACTTTAAAAAAATCTCCAAACGTTAAAAGATTCATTCTATACAATGGCTTAACAATAAATAGTCCGGCCAAAATTAAACATAGGGCAGCGCCAAAAGGTTCTTCTATTACTTTTATAAATCCACCTTCTAAAACTTCCTGAGTTGCTCCAAGAATGGTTTCTGAGCCAAACCATGTTGCAAATAAT
>NZ_ABZS01000123.1 GCF_000173615.1 Sulfurihydrogenibium yellowstonense SS-5
TGGCAATGAATAAGGAAGCTAAGAGATGGGCGAGGTCTTCAAAAGATTCTTTTGGAGAGTTTGATCCTGGCTCAGCGCGAACGTTGGCGGCGTGCCTAACACATGCAAGTCGTGGGGCAGCAGGCTACTACCTTCGGGTAGTAGTGCTGGCGACCGGCAAACGGGTGAGTAACACGTAGCTTACCTACCCATAGGTTGGGGATAACATCCCGAAAGGGGTGCTAATACCCAATAATGAGGAGGCTCCAAAGCCCTTATGGGTGCCTATGGATGGGGCTGCGTCCCATCAGCTAGTTGGTGAGGTAATGGCTCACCAAGGCTACGACGGGTAACCGGTCTGAGAGGATGACCGGTCACAGTGGGACTGAGACACGGCCCGCACCCCTACGGGGGGCAGCAGTGGGGAATATTGGGCAATGGCCGAAAGGCTGACCCAGCAACGCCGCGTGGTGGATGAAGCCCTTCGGGGTGTAAACACCTTTTCTGGGGGAAGATAATGACGGTACCCCAGGAATAAGGGACGGCTAACTACGTGCCAGCAGCCGCGGTAATACGTAGGTCCCGAACGTTGCGCGAATTTACTGGGCGTAAAGGGTCCGTAGGCGGTTTAGCAAGTGGTTGGTGAAATTTCACGGCTCAACCGTGAAACTGCCTTCCAAACTGCTAAACTTGAGGCAGGGAGAGGTCGGCGGAATTCCCGGTGTAGCGGTGAAATGCGTAGATATCGGGAGGAACACCAGTGGCGAAGGCGGCCGACTGGAACTGTCCTGACGCTGAGGGACGAAAGCTAGGGGAGCAAACCGGATTAGATACCCGGGTAGTCCTAGCCGTAAACGATGGATGCTAGATGTGGGCTACGAAAGTAGTCCGTGCCGTAAGCTAACGCGTTAAGCATCCCGCCTGGGGAGTACGGCCGCAAGGTTGAAACTCAAAGGAATTGACGGGGACCCGCACAACCGGTGGAGCGTCTGGTTTAATTCGATGCTAACCGAAAAACCTCACCAGGGTTTGACATGCGGTGTGTCGGGTATGAAAGTACCCTAGGCTATGATTATTCATAGCCGCGCCGCACAGGTGGTGCATGGTCGTCGTCAGCTCGTGTCGTGAGATGTTGGGTTAAGTCCCGCAACGAGCGCAACCCTTGTCCTGTGTTACCAGCGGGTAATGCCGGGTACTCACAGGAGACTGCCGGCGATAAGCCGGAGGAAGGAGGGGATGACGTCAGATCAGTATGCCCTTTATGCCCTGGGCTACACAGGCGCTACAGTGGCAGGGACAATGGGCTGCAACGCCGTAAGGCGGAGCTAATCCCCTAAACCCTGTCGTGGTGCAGATTGAGGGTTGCAACTCACCCTCATGAAGGCGGAATCGGTAGTAATGGCGAATCAGCAATGTCGCCGTGAATACGTTCCCGGGTCTTGTACACACCGCCCGTCACGCCATGGGAGTCGGGTTCATCGGAAGTCCCCGAGCTAACCTGCAAAGGAGGCAGGGGCCGATGATGGGCCTGATGACTGGGGCGAAGTCGTAACAAGGTAGCCCTAGGGGAACCTGGGGCTGGATCACCTCCTTTATAGGGATATCCTATACAAAAAACAGCTCATCTTCTTAGCTTCCTTCCTAATTTGCTAAGGGCCTTTAGCTCAGGCGGTTAGAGCGTACCCCTGATAAGGGTAAGGTCAGTGGTTCGAGTCCACTAAGGCCCATAGAAAATGGGGACGTAGCTCAGTTGGGAGAGCATCTGCTTTGCACGCAGAGGGTCAGGGGTTCAAGTCCCCTCGTCTCCATAGCGGTAAAGGAAAAGGAAAATAGGAAATAGTAAAAGTAAAAATTGGTAAAAGTAAAGAAAAAAGAAAAGAGTATAAGTTAAGTAAGTAGGCAAAAAGTAAAAGAGTAAGAAGTAATAATATAAGTAAGAGTAAAGTAGTAAAAAAGGTACCTTGGCAATTGAATAGGTTAGTAGGCTGTAGGTAGTAGATAAGGCCAAGCTGCTAAGGGTCCATGGTGGATGCCTAAGGCAGTCAGAAGGGATGAAGGGCGTGGCAAGCTGCGATAAGCCTCGGGGAGCCGCAAGCAGGCATTGATCCGAGGATTCCCGAATGGGGAAACCCGGCTGGTTAATAGCCAGTCATCCGCGTCAGCGGAGCCGAACTCGGCGAAGTAAAACCTTTTAGTAGCCGGAGGAAAAGAAACCGCAATGGGATTCCCTAAGTAGCGGCGAGCGAACGGGGAAGAGCCTAAACCAGTGTGGTGCCATGGTGGTAGCCTTAGCCACACTGGGGTAGTGGGATAGCCGGCGCAGACAGCTACCACTGTCTGGGGAAGTTACAAAACTGTCAGTTAGCAGAAGTAGCTGGAACGCTACGCCATAGAGGGTGAAAGCCCCGTATGCAAAAACTGACAGTCTTCCTAGCTGCTAATCCCGAGTACCACTGCCCCCGTGAAAGGTAGTGGGAATCAGCCCAGACCACTGGGTAAGGCTAAATATTCCTGACTGACCGATAGCGCAACAGTACCGCGAGGGAAAGGTGAAAAGAACCCCTGCAAGGGGAGTGAAAGAGAACCTGAAACCATGGATCTACAAGCCAGTGGAAGGACTATTAAAAAGTCCGACTGCGTGCCTCTTGGAAAATGAGCCAGGGAGTTGTGGTATGCGGCAAGCTTAAGCCGATAGGCGAAGGCGTAGGGAAACCAAGTCCGAATTAGGGCGCTATTAGTCGCATGCTGCAGACGCGAAGCGGAACGATCTATCCATGCCCAAGGTGAAGGACGGGTAACACCGTCTGGAGGCCTGAACCAGTCGGTGCTGCAACACAGTTGGATGAGGTGTGGATAGGGGTGAAAAGCCAATCGCGTTCCGTGATAGCTCGTTCTCCCCGAAATGCATCGACGTGCAGCGTCAAGCGTTTCCCCCGGGAGGTAGAGATACTGATTGGGCTAGGGCCCCGAAAGGGGTACCGAACCCAACCAAACTCCGAATGCCCGGGAGGATAGCTTGGCAGTGAGACTACGGGGGATCAGCTCCGTAGTCGAGAGGGAAACAACCCAGACCGCCAGCTAAGGTCCCAAAGTGCATGCTAAGTGGAGAAGGATGTAAAGCCTCGAAGACAGCGAGGAGGTTGGCTTAGAGGCAGCCATCCTTTAAAGAGTGCGTAACAGCTCACTCGTCGAGAGGCTTTGCGCCGAAAATTTAACGGGGCTAAGCATGCCACCGAAGCTGCGGGCTTGCTTTAACAGCAAGCGGTAGGGGAGCGTTCCCTGCGGGCTGAAGTCTCACCGTAAGGAGGGATGGACTGCAGGGAAGTGAGAATCCTGGTATGAGTAGCAGCCAAAGACAGGTGAGAAACCTGTCCGCCGGAACTCCAAGGGTTCCAATCCAATGTAAATCAGGATTGGGTTAGTCGGTACCCTAAGGTGAGGGCGAAAGCAGTAGCCGATGGGAAGCAGGTTAATATTCCTGCACCAGCTGTCTGGAGACCAAGGCACGACGCAGGAGGATAGCACCAGGGGAGATTTGGATCGCTCCCTTTAAGCGTCCGAGGGCGAGGAATAGGCAAATCCGTTCCTCATACAAGCCCAAGGCGTGATGAGGAGGCTAAGCCTCGTGCTTAGCCAACTGGTGTGACTTCAGACTGCCAAGAAATAGTGTCGTGGTCGTCGAAGGATGGCTGACCGTACCGGAAACCGACACAGGTGGAGTGGGTTAGCAGCCTAAGGCGCTTCGGGGTAACTCTCCTCAAGGAACTCGGCAAACTGACCCCGTACCTTCGGAATAAGGGGTGCCCACCGCAAGGTGGGTCGCAGAAACCAGGTCCAGGCGACTGTTTACCAAAAACACAGCACTGCGCAAACTCGAAAGAGGACGTATGCAGTGTGAAACCTGCCCAGTGCCCGTAGGTTAAGGGGAGGGGTGATAAGCCCCAAACCGAAGCCCGGGTAAACGGCGGCCGTAACTATAACGGTCCTAAGGTAGCGAAATTCCTTGTCGGGTAAGTTCCGACCTGCATGAATGGTCCAACGATCTGGACGCTGTCTCGAGGAGAGTCCCGGTGAAATTGTAGTGCCGGTCAAGATTCCGGCTACCTGCGGCAGGACGGAAAGACCCTGTGAAGCTTTACTGTACCCTGGCACTGTTTGCCTGCGCATCCTGCGCAGGATAGGTGGGAGCCTAAGAAGTGCCCCTTTCGGGGGGCATGGAGGCGCCGGTGAGATACCACCCTGGATGTGTGGGTAAACTAACCTAGCCGTGTTACCCACGGCAGGGACAATGTCAGGCGGGCAGTTTGACTGGGGCGGTCGCCTCCTAAAGGGTAACGGAGGCGCCCAAAGGTACCCTCAGGTGGGTCGGAAATCCACCGTTAGAGTGCAAAGGCATAAGGGTGCCTGACTGCGAGACTGACAAGTCGAGCAGACGCGAAAGCGGGGCTTAGTGACCCGCATGTTCCGAGTGGAAGGGCATGCGATCAGCGGATAAAAGCTACTCCGGGGATAACAGGCTAATCCCGCCCAAGAGCCCACATCGACGGCGGGGTTTGGCACCTCGATGTCGGCTCGTCGCATCCTGGGGCTGAAGTAGGTCCCAAGGGTTGGGCTGTTCGCCCATTAAAGCGGCACGCGAGCTGGGTTCAGAACGTCGTGAGACAGTTCGGTCCCTATCCGCCGCAGGCGCAGGATACTTGAGAGGAGCCATCCTTAGTACGAGAGGACCGGGATGGGGCAGGCTCTGGTGTACCAGTTGTTCCCCAAGAGCAGCGCTGGGTAGCCATCCTGCTACGGGATAAGCGCTGAAAGCATCTAAGCGTGAAGCCCACCTCAAGATAAGGTATCCCTGAAGGGCCGTGGGAGACTACCACGTTGATAGGCTGCAGGTGGAAGCTCGGTAACGGGTGGAGCCAAGCAGTACTAATCGCCCGTTTGGCTTGGCCTTTTACTACTTACAGTCCTACTAACCTACTGGGTTGCCAAATCCCTGGTGTCCATAGCGGTGGGGAAACACCCGGCTTCCATTCCGAACCCGGCAGTTAAGCCCACCAGCGCCCATGATACTGGCCGGGAGACCGGTCGGGAAAGTAGTCGACGCCGGGT
>NZ_ABZS01000122.1 GCF_000173615.1 Sulfurihydrogenibium yellowstonense SS-5
AACTACTTGAAAGCTAACCTGCCATGGCTGAGCTCCAAGGGCGTATGCTGCTTCTCTTGTTGCCTGTGGAACTAATTTCATCATCTCGTCGGTTGTGATTACTATAACCGGTATCATAAGCAATGCAAGCGCTACAGAACCGGCTATTCCCATAAAATGACCAACCGGATAAACAAGTATCGCATATACCACTGCACCTATGACGATAGATGGATTACTTACCATTACATCAACTATGTTTCTTGCAATTCTAAACACTTTTGAGTTTTGACCATACTCGGCAAAGAATATACCTGCTAATATTCCAATAGGCGTTCCTATCATAGTTCCAAGAACAGTGATGATTAAATGACCGATAAAAGCATGTTTTAATCCACCGCCTTCCATACCGGGTGGAACCGGGTCTTTTGTAAATAAATCTAAATTTATGTATTTAAAACCGTTAATAAGCAAATCTCCAAGTATCCAAAACAAGAAGAATAATCCAAGAAGTGCAGAAAAACCCGATAATGTAAGGAATATGTAATTTTCTAACTTTCTTTTAACCATGACTTACACCTTCCATTTCTTTTCTAATCTTAAAAGCATAATTTTAGAAAGATATAAAACAGCAAATGACATAACGAAAAGTATTAAAGCAAGATAATATAAAGAAGAAAGATAAACAGCCGTGTCTGCTTCTGTAAATTGGTTTGCCAAAGCAACGGTGATGGTTGTAAATGGGTCTAAAAGTGATTTTGGTATTTGGTTTACGTTTCCTGCTAAAAATGTAACTGCCATCGTCTCTCCAAGTGCTCTACCGGTAGATAAGATCAATCCGCCTGCAATGCTTGACGTTGTGATAGGTATCATCACTTGTTTTATAACTTCCCATTTTGTGGCCCCAAGGGCATAAGCTGATTCTTTCATTATAGGCGGAACCATGTTAAACGCATCTTTAACAACAGAACTCATAAACGGAATTATCATTATTCCAAGGATAAGAGATGTTGTTAAAACATCAATCCCTGTAGGAGAACCTTCAAAAAGCTTTCCTATTAAAGGAATTCCGCCAAGTTTTTCCTGAAGCCATGGCTCTATTTTTACACCAAATAATGGAGCAATTACAAACAATCCCCACATACCATAAATAATGCTTGGAATTCCGGCTAAAAGCTCTATTGCAGTTGAGAAGATTGGCTTTAGTTTGTTTGGTGAAAGTTCAACTAAAAAAATAGCAATACCAATTGAGATTGGAGCAGCAAATAATGTTGATAAAAATGTTGCTATTAATGTTCCAACTATAGGAGCCAACCCGCCAAATTTAAGTGCAACCGGGTCCCAGTCGGTAGATGTTAAAAAGTTTAAAACTCCAAAGGTTTGTATAGCAAGATATGCTTCTTTATACAGTACAATGAATATAACTAACGGAAGTATAAAGCCAATAAATATTGCCGCAAACCCAAGTATTATTTTTAAAAGTTTTTCTACAAGAAGCGCCCTTTTTAGTGCTGTATTTTCCATCCTTTAAGCTCCTTACTTTACTGTTTGTAATATAAATTTTTGTGTAAAATTATAAATTAACACCTTGGGTGAGAAATTGGCGGTTTTTTTAAAATTTAAAAATGAGATCCTTCGGACTTACGTCCTCAGGATGACAGAGAAAGCGAAAGTATGTTAACGATTGCCTTACTTGTCATTCTGAGCGAAGCGAGGAATCTACTACTTTTATCCAATTTCTCCACCCTACGTATTTACATATACACTCTATAGCTTTAGAAAATCCTAAGACATTATTATAAAATAAAAACAATATTGCTTTTCTTAAAAATAAAAGCCCCACCTTTTTAGAGGTAGGGCAAGATTGGAGGTTAGACATGAGAAAAGTATTACATCAATCCGTTTTCTTTCCAGTATGACCTGATTAAATCTTTCACGTTTTGCGGCATTGGGATATAGTTTAATCTTGCAGCTTCTTGGTCTCCATTTGTAAATACCCAGTCAAAGAAATTAACTGATTTTTTTGAGCTTTCTGGTTTATCTTTTGCAAGTAATATAAATACAGCTCCAGTTATTGGATATGAGTTTTTGCCCGGTTGGTCTGTTAATACTTCATAGAAATGCTTCATTTTATCCCATTTAGCGTTAGCAGCTGCTGCTTGGAAGCTTTCCATAGATGGAGCAACAAAGTTTCCTTCTCTGTTTTTAACTTTTCCAGCAGGCATGTTGTTTTGTTTTGCATATATAAATTCTACGTATCCTATTGCTCCTCTCATTCTCTTAGTGTAGTTAGCTACACCTTCATTACCTTTTCCGCCTACGCCAGTTGGCCAGTTAACAGATGTTCCAAATCCAACCTTTTCCTTCCATTCTGGGCAAACTTTTGATAAGTAGTTAGTCCAGATCCAAGTTGTACCAGAACCATCAGACCTACGAACTACCGTGATCGGTCTATCCGGTAAGTTTACGCCAGGGTTTAGTTGTTGTAAGTATGGGTCGTTCCACTTAGTGATTTTACCCATGTATATATCACAGAGAGCTTTTCCGTCAAAGTTAAGAACTTCTTTTACTTCTGGTAGGTTGTAAGTTGGAACTACTCCACCGATTACTGCCGGGAATTGGAGTAATTTCTTTTGGTTTAACTCTTCTGGTGTTAATGGAGCGTCTGATGCACCAAAGTCTACTGTTCTGTTTTCAATCTGTCTGATACCACCACCAGAACCGATTGATTGATAGTTAACTTTGTTTCCTGTTGCTTTTTCATATGCATAAGCCCAAGCAGACATGATTGGATAGACAAATGTTGACCCTGCACCTGTAACCGTTACTCCAGCTAATGCTGCAGTAGATGTTGCTAAAATTCCAGCTATTGCAAGTTTTTTCAAGCCTTTAACTTTCATCTTCTTCTTACCTCCGTAAAATTTTTAAGATTATGATACTATGAAAATGTTTATTTTTTATTAATTTTTTGTTAAGAAATTTTAACAATTTCCCCTCTCCCTCCCAAACATACAAAAAGCAGTAGGATTACCAGCTAAGCTCAGCTGTTAACATGTATTTTGATTTATCTTTATAATCTGGGTTAGTTCCTTTGTAATCATAATTGATAACGTTTGCAATCCATTTTACATATTTGTTCATAGTGTACGCTACACCAAAGTAGTAAGCATCTCTTTTGTTTGCTTTTATAGGATTTACTGTTGCATCATTATTACCACCTAAATCGTTTTTAAATCCTAACTCTTTCTTAAACTTCCAGTAGTCATATCTTGCAAAAATAGCCCAATCTTTAACTGGTCTTACTTCTGCGTTTACTGAGTACCCATCACCTGCTTGTGGAGATAGTGAGTTATAATCAGTTTTGCATACTGTGCTGCGATTAAGAACATTGGGTGGTTATAAACTGCATGGATATGATAGAGATTGAGGTTTTTATGAGTAGTATATGCATCGTTATATCCAATGTTGCTTGCTAAGTGTAAAGATATGTTTGCATACTGGTCTTTTGTTGGGCTAACTTTTTTGTCCCCGTTTCCAAATAGGTGATACGTTACTCTACCTTCAAAAGAGTTGTGGAAGCCGGATGATCTTTGAGATTTTGTGTTAATCTTGTCATAACCTTCTCCGTTAAACATTCCTATCTCAGAGGTGATGTATGGAGTTTTTGTATTGAAGCTAATTCCAAGGTCTGCTGATGGCCATAGCCCTGCACCATCTGAAGATTCTAAGAATACTTTATCTACAGACCTGTACAACCATCCAGAATTTTGTTCAAAATCAATCCAAGGTGTATGAGCTACACCAAACTTAAAGCTAGTGCGAGGAATTAAACTAGATATGTCTTTGTAGAGATAAGCATACTTAATTTTGAGTTTATAGTCTGTTCCTGTTGATAAATCAGTAGTAAATCTGATATGGTCTTTGTCTGAGATATAAGCCTTTGTATCAAAGTAAAATCTTCTTGCTTCAAAATCGCCTGCGTCGTTAACATTGTTAGATGTTGTTGAGTTGTGATACTTTTCTTTAATAGTAGTATAAGTATAGCCTAAGTAAGCCTTTCCGCCAATTTCAAACTTCTTAAACTTACCTGCTAATGCTGGCATGTCTCCCCATTTTTTCTCAAGCTTTGACAACTTATCCTTTGCTTCCATTGCTGTTTTGTCAATTTCAGCTTGGTATCTTGCCTTTTCTGCCTCTTCTTTTGCAAGCTGCTCGTCAATTGCTGCAGCTTCATCTTCTCTTAAGATACCCTTCTCAACAAGTTTTTTGAGAATAGGGTTCTCGACAACTTGTGCGTTTGCAAGCCCTACAGCTCCTAAGAGAGCCATCACTGCTAAAGTTCTCTTCATCTAAATAACCTCCTCTAAAAATATTATTCGCATATCACTATACCAAATAAATTTTAAGATTTAATGAAAGAATGGTTAAAATTTGTTAATAATTTTTTAAAATTTCATTAATCCCTTTCCAGGAATATACTGATAAGTTGCTGCTATTTCTTTATTTGAGTCTTTTTTATATTTGTCAACGTTTACTATTTGGCACTTGGCAGATGATTTATCTATATCTAAAATAGAATATCCCCATACTCTATGGCTTAGATACTTTGTCCATGGGTTTTGTTTCATTTCTAACTGGGCATATTCATCTACATCTTTAACTCCGTAGTCTTTCCACCAGTTGGCTTCTGCTGCAGAAATTGAGGATATTGCAGGAGTCATAAACTCTGCTCCGACGATTTTCTCATAGCTTTCTTTAAATTCTGTAGGTATTTCTGCAATCAAGGCGGCGTGTCTATCTCCTGTAAGGGCTACAAATTTGTTTATGTTATTTTTGTTTAAAAATTCTATTATCTCTTGTCTTTCTTTTATATATCCATCCCAGGCATCTAAGGAGCCATAAAGTCCGTTTATTTTTCCTTGTACAAATTGAACTTCGTTAGCTACTATTTTCCAATTATTTCCTTGTTTTAGCTTTTCATAAAACCAGAATTTTTGATTTTCTCCAAGCATTGAGGTTTTATACTGGTCTTCACAACCTGCGGATGCGAATCTTTTATCGCAAGGTTGCGGTGTTCTGTAAGACCTTTCATCTAAGCAAATCAAATGTGCTAATTCTCCAATTTTGAAATCTCTATAAATGGTGATCCATTCTAAAGGATTTTGAGCCT
>NZ_ABZS01000121.1 GCF_000173615.1 Sulfurihydrogenibium yellowstonense SS-5
TATAAAGTTGGAGAGCTTAAACTTGCTTATGAAAATATGAGAAAAGCAGAGAGTTTAACAAATAACAAAAAAGATTTGATGTATATCTACAATTGGACTGGATTGATTTTATCCAGTATGGGTTACTTAGATGATGCACTTTTGTATTACAGTAGAAGTTTAAGCTTAGCAAGGGATTTAGGTGATACATATATGCAGGCTTCTGTATTAAACAACATTGCTGCGATATATTATAAAAAAGGAGAATTAGATAAAGCTTTAAGTTATTATAAAGAGTCTTTAAGTTTAGAAACAAATGAAAAAGATAAAGCACCTACTTATAACAATATTGCTAATATATATGACAAAAAAGGTGATTATCGAAAGGCTGTTGAATATTTTCAAAAAGCTATTGAAATAGTCGAGAAATACGGAGATTATCATGGTGCATCTATTGTTAAGTTAAACCTTGGAAATACATATAGAAAGATGAAAGGTTATGAAAACGCAGAGAAATACTTATCCGAAGGTCTTGAGGGTGTTAAAAAAGTAGGAGATAAATATTGGGAAGCTGCAGGTTACGAATATCTTGGATGGCTTTACAGAGACAAAGGAGATAAAAAAACAGCAAGAGAATACTATACTCGTGCATATAATCTTTATAAATCTATTGGGGCAGAAGGAGATGCTCAAGGTGTTTTAAATGAAATGAAAGAATTAGATAAATCAAAATAACCATTTCATCCCTGCCAGCTGGCGGGGGTTTATTCTTGATTATACGCAAAAGCTTTTAAATCTATATTTTATATTTTAATATCACTCCTTTCTATGAGGCTGTTCCAAAAAATCCACACTGTCATTCTGAGCGAAGCGAAGAATCTCATATTTTTCTTTTCAAGTCAAAAAATCAAAAGATGAGATCCTTCGGACTTCGTCCTCAGGATGACGCGGAGAGGTAAGCTTACAAAAATTTTGGAACAGGCTCCTTCTTTCTATTTACTTCTCTAAATCCTATATCCTTTCTATAAAAAGCTCCTTCAAAATGAATCTTTTCTATAGCTGAGTAAACTTTTTCCCTTGCTTTAAAAATGTCTTCACCTGTTGCTGTTACAGTTAAAACTCTTCCACCGTTTGTTATTATCTTTCCATCTACCTCTTCAGTTCCGGCATGGAATACAACTACATCTGGGTCTTTTTCTGCCTCTTCTATTCCTGTAATTACCTTTCCTTTTTCATAAGCATCAGGGTAACCCTTAGATGCCATTACAACGCCAATAGCATAGTCAGGATTCCATTTTGGTTTTACATTTTCAATATTTCCTTCAAGAATTTCTAAAATATGCTCAACTAAATCTGATTGTAATCTTCTCATTATTGGCTGAGTCTCCGGGTCTCCCATTCTAACGTTAAACTCTAAAACATTTATGCCTTTTGGTCCTATCATAAGACCGGCATACAAAAAGCCACACATGCTTCTTCCTTCATTAATCATTGCTTTAAGGGTTGGGTACATTATCCTCTCTTGAATCTCTTTTTCCATTTCTGGAGTTATAAGACTGCATGGAGAGTATGCACCCATGCCGCCGGTATTTGGTCCTTCGTCGTTATCATAAGCTCTTTTATGGTCTTGAGATGTTGGCATTGGAGCAAGTTTATCATCTTTGACAAAGCATATATAAGATGCTTCTTCTCCTTCTAAAAATTCTTCAATTACAACTCTTTTACTTGCTGGTCCAAACTTTCCGGCGAACATATCTTTTACTGCCTGGATAGCCTCTTCTTCTGTTTTTGCTACAACTACACCTTTACCTGCAGCAAGTCCATCGGCTTTTATAACTATTGGTGCCCCCACTTCTTTTATAAACTTTATAGCATCTTCTTCTTTTTCAAAGCTTTCAAACTTTGCCGTGGGAATGCCGTACTTTTTCATTAAATTTTTAGCAAAAACTTTACTTGCCTCTAAAATCGCAGCTGATTTTTGATGTCCGAATATTTTTAATCCTTCTTCATTAAATCTATCAACAATGCCCTCGGATAATGGTTGCTCGGGTCCTACTACTGTCAAATCTATCTTGTTTTCTTTTGCAAATCTAACGAGATTGTATATATCCGTTGGAGATATATTTACTCTTTTTGCTATTTTGCCTATACCGGCGTTTCCGCTTGCACAGTATACTTCTTTTACAAGACTACTTTGTTTAATCTTCCAAACTAAGGCATGTTCTCTTCCACCATTTCCTACAACCAATACTTTCATAACACTTCCTCTTCATATTTTGATATATGTTTATAGTCTTCTCTTTCTTTTATTACTTTAAAGTTAGGACCATCAACCAATACTTCTAACGCTATTGGTCTTACGTTGTAGTTTGATGACATGCTGCTACCATAAGCTCCGGCAGTCATTATGGCTAATAAATCTCCTCTCTCTACTTTTCCAATTTTTCTATCAAGAGCTAAAAAATCTCCTGTCTCGCAAATTGGACCCACTATATCAGCTATCATCTCTTCGTCTTTTTCCTGAACGTTTAAAACATGGTGGTAAGCATTATACATAGCAGGTCTTACAAGGTCATTCATTCCAGAATCAACAATAACGAAATGTTTTTCTTGTTTATCTTTTAAAAAGATTACTTTCGTGATTAATGCTCCGGCTTCAGCAATCAAAGACCTTCCCGGCTCTATTATTAACTTTAATCCGGTTTGTTTCACTACAGGAATTATTGCGTCTGCTAAATCTTTTGGAGTGGGTGGGTTATCGTCCGGATGATACTTAACTCCAAGACCACCGCCCATATCTATAAATTTTAATTCGATTCCCTCTTTTTTTAGTTTAAACACAAGGTCTACGACTTTTTCAGCAGCTTCTCTAAATACAGAAACGTCCATTATCTGAGAGCCTATATGACAATGAACGCCTACCACATTTAAATTTTCAAGCTTCACAGCCTTTTTGTAAGCATCTAATGCTTGGTCTATATCTATTCCAAATTTGCTTTTCTTTAATCCTGTTGAAATGTAAGGATGGGTTTTTGGGTCTACATTAGGATTAACTCTTATAGACACATTGGCTTTTTTTTCTTGTTTGCTTGCGATTTCATTGATGACGTCAAGCTCCATGAAGCTTTCAACGTTAAAAGAAAGAATGTTTTCACTTATAGCATAACTAATTTCAAAGTCCGTTTTCCCAACCCCGGCATAAACTATCTTGTTTGAAGAAAATCCAGCTTTTTTTGCCTTATAAAGCTCTCCGCCGGATACAATGTCAGCACCAAGACCATTTTCTTCAAAAATTTTCAGTAGACTAAGATTAGAATTTGCTTTTAAAGCATAGCAGATTAATGTATCATAATCTTTAAACGCTTCTTTATACTGGTTAATTTTATCTAAAATTGCTTTTTTACTGTAAACAAAAAATGGAGTGCCAACCTTTGATGCTAAATTTAATATGCTAACCTCTTCACAGTAAAGTTTTTTTTCTATGTATCCGAAGTAATTATATACCTGATGCATTAATAAAGTTTTGCCTCCAAATAAAAATTGCAGTAGAATAGATAAGCATAATTTTATAAATTTTTCAAGAAGGATAAGCATATATGGGCGTAGAAATAAAAGGGTTGACTGTACCAGCTTTGCTTATTAAATTAGACCCAAGTAAAAGCTTGCAGGAAAATATTGATGAACTTAAACAAAAACTTTCTTCTGCTTTCTTTAAAGGGTCTTATGCTGTTGTTGATTATAACGGGTTAGAACTAAACGAAGAATCAAAAGCTGAGATAGAAAAGGTTTTGAAAGATTTTAATGCATCAGTTTTAGGATTTCAAAATACAAAGAATAATAAAGATAGCTTAAAAGGTGTTGCTCAAAAAAAATCTCTAAAAATTATAAATAAAACACTAAGAAGTGGTCAAAAAGTAGAGTATGATGGAGATGTTCTAATCCTTGGTGATGTTAACCCTGATGCTTATGTAGTTTCTTCCGGAAGCGTCATCGTCATGGGTAATTTAAGAGGCGTGGTACATGCCGGAGCTAACGGAGATGAAACAGCCATAATTATGGCATTAAAACTTAGACCCCAACAAATAAGAATCTCTAATTATATTGCAAGGTCTCCTGATGATGAAACCAAAGAGTCTAATTCTCCAGAAATTGCATATATTGAAAATAATGCAATAGTTATAGATAAAATTAAGTAAAAGAGGTGTAAAAATGGCAAGAGTTATAGTTGTAACTTCTGGAAAAGGTGGAGTAGGGAAGACTACTCTCACAGCCAATATATCCACTGCTTTGGCAATGATGGGAAAAAAAGTTTTAGCAATAGATGCAGACATAGGCCTTAGAAATTTAGACATGATTCTTGGTCTTGAAAATAGAATAGTCTATGATATTGTTGATGTTGTTGAAGGAAGGGTTCCTCCGGAAAAAGCTTTTGTAAGAGATAAAAGAGGGCTATCTCTGTATCTACTGCCAGCGGCGCAGACAAAAGATAAAGATGCTGTAAAACCAGGTCAAATGGTAGATATCGTAGAAAAAGTCAAAGATAATTTTGATTATATATTCATAGACTCTCCTGCCGGAATTGAAGGTGGATTTAAAACCGCTGCCGCTCCTGCTGAAGAAGCTATCATAGTAGTAAATCCAGAAGTATCATCTGTAAGAGATGCTGACAGAATAATTGGATTGCTTGAATCTATGGATAAAGGAAATTTAAGATTGGTTATAAACAGAATTAGATTGTATCAGGTTAAGAAAGGCGAGATGCTGTCAGTTGAAGATATAGAAGAAATCTTACAAATACCAAAAATCGGTATCGTGCCGGACGAAGAAAAATTAGTAGATTTTACTAACAGGGGAGAACCGATTGTTTTACATAAAGAACTTCCTGCAGCAAAAGCAATCATGAACATAGCAAGAAGATTAGAAGGTGAAGAAGTCCCATTTACAGAGCTTGAAGAGAAGAAAGGATTTCTCGCTAAGCTTTTTGGAAGATAGAAAGAGGAGGGAAAAATGTCAATTTTTAGTTTTTTTAAAAGACAATCATCAGCAAATAAAGCTAAAGAAAGACTGATGATGGTTTTATCATATGAAAGAAAGGGATTACCGCCAAATTTTGCTGATATATTAAAAAATGACCTTATAACAGTTTTTTCAAAATATCCACAATTTGATTCCCATAACATAGAA
>NZ_ABZS01000120.1 GCF_000173615.1 Sulfurihydrogenibium yellowstonense SS-5
GGTTTGCTACTGGCTCTGGTTTTAGATTAAGCTCTTTTAATGTAAGATCTTCAAGCTCTGGCGGAATGTTAGAATAAGTTCCTACTGCTCCTGATATTGTTCCAACAGATATAACTTCTCTTGCATTTTCTAATCTTTTTTTGTTTCTTTTAAACTCTTCATACCATAATGCAAATTTAAGCCCAAAGGTCATAGGCTCTGCATGGACTCCGTGAGTTCTTCCCATCATTAATGTGTTTTTATACTTTAATGCATTTTCTTTTAAAACTTCTAAAAGTTTTTCAACATCTTTTATAAGCAAATCTAAGCTTTCTCTCATGATTAATGCTAAAGCTGTATCAATAACATCAGAAGATGTAAGTCCTAAGTGAATGTATCTTCCATTTTCTCCTACCTGCTCAGCCACTGCACTAACAAAAGCAAGGACATCATGATTATAAACTTTATCAAGCTCGTTAATTCTTTCTACTGTTTCATCATCTATATGTGTTTTTTCTATGATTTCTTTTAACGCTTCATCTGGTATTTTCCCAAGTTTATTCCAAGCTTTACAAACCGCTATTTCTACATCTAACCATTTTTGAAATTTGTTTTTTTCACTCCATATATTTCCCATCTCTGGAAGGGTATATCTTTTTATCATTGTAGCTCCTCTTTTATGATTTTATTTACAAGCTGAGGGTTTGCTTTTCCTTTTGTTTCTTTCATTATCTGTCCGACTAAAAATCCGAGAATTTTTTCATTTCCTGATTTGTATTTTTCTACTTCTGCTGGGAATTTAGCAAGAATGTCTTTTACTATTTTTCTTATTTCATCTTCGTTTGAAATCTGTTTTAATCCTTTTTCTTCTACTATCTGTTTTGGTGATTTTTGTGTCTCAAATGCTATTTCAAATACATCTTTTGCAATCTTTCCTGAGATTGTGCCATCAGTAATTAACGATAAAAGCTCTGCCAAAGAGTTTGGAGAAATAGGAGAATTTTCTATTTCTAATCCTTTTTCGTTTAGCTTTCCGAGAAGTTCATTTAGTATCCAATTTGCTACAAGCTTTGGATTTTGTGGAAAGATTTCTATCACTTTTTCAAAATAGTTTGCCAAGGCTTTATCAGATGTTAACACTTCTGCGTCATATTCAGGAAGTCCAAGCTTTTCGATGTATCTGTGATATTTTTGGTCTGGAAGTTCTGGAAGTGAGTTTTTAATCTGCTGGATTTCTTCATCTTTTATTACTACCGGGAGTAAATCTGGGTCTGGGAAGTATCTGTAATCGTGTGCTTCTTCTTTTGTTCTCATGGTGTAGGTTTTTCCGGTATTTGGGTCAAACAATCTTGTCTCTTGAACTATTTTTTCTCCTTTTCTTAGAAGCTTAGACTGTCTTTCTATCTCATACTCTATTGCTTTTACGATAAATCTAAATGAGTTAATATTTTTTAGCTCTACCTTTGTACCAAGCTTTTCAGAACCTTTTGGTTTTAAGGATATATTTACATCACATCTAAGCTGCCCTTTTTCCATGTCTGCATCAGATACACCAAGATATCTCATGATGTTTCTTAATTTTTCTAAGTATTTTCTTGCTTCTTCTGCAGAGGATATATCCGGCTCAGTGACGATTTCCATCAGTGGAGTACCTGCTCTGTTTAAATCTACATAAGAAAAACTTCCTTCGTGTATTGTTTTTCCTGCGTCTTCTTCTATGTGTAATCTATGAATTCTTATTTTTTTAAATCCGTTTTCTGTTTTGATTTCTATGTATCCATCTGTTGCAAGTGGTTTATCATACTGGGAAATCTGATAACCTTTTGGAAGGTCTGGATAAAAATAATTTTTTCTTGCCATGATAGAAAGGTTATGAACTTTGCAGTTTAACGCCAAAGCTGCTTTTATGGCAAACTCTATGGCTCTTTTGTTTATCACCGGTAACGTCCCTGGATGTGCTAAACAAACTGGGCATACGTTAGTGTTAGGCTCAGCTCCAAACTCAACTTTACATCCACAAAACATTTTTGTTTGAGTATTCATTTGAACATGGGTTTCAAGCCCTATAACAACATCAAACTCTTTATCAATCAATACTGCTGACTCCATCTTTTCAGCTCCTTGTTTTTATTTTTTACCTGTCAATGGTGCTTTAATATTTTTTATAGCTCTATCTGCTGCAAATTTGTATCTTATGTCTTGTTTTGCCAACTTCTCTATTTCTGCTTTTATCTGCTTTTCAGCTTCATCTGTTGCATTTTTATATCCAAGAACGTATGCAACAATGGCAACAAATGAAAATCCTATAAATTCAACTATTTTCCCTATGACCGGCAAAGTTTGCTGCAAAAATAAACCTCCAACAGCTAAAACAATTCCAACTCCAAGTATGATTTTCCAATACTTTAATAGAATATCTCCAAGCATTTCTTACTCCTAAGTGTTTTTAGATAGCATATTATTATAGCATTCTTAAAGTAAAGGTATTAGTCAAGGATGTTCCAAAATTTTTGTAAGCTTACCTTTCTGTGTCATCCTGAGGCCGAAGGCCGAAGGATCTCATCTTTTGATTTTTTGACTTGAAAAGAGAAACATGAGATTCTTCGCTTCGCTCAGAATGACGATATGGATTTTTGCAAGCAGTCTCAGGTATTAGTCATACTGTTTTGTGAAAATCTTTTGAATGAGAAATTAGGGATTTTTACAAGATTTAAAGTTGTTTTTCATGAAGATTTTCTATTCTTTCTCGATTTTAAATAAATGGTTTGGGACATTTTTAGGGATTTTTTTCTTTTGATAGATAGATGTTAGAAATCTTTGAGATGCTAATTTTTAGTGTCTTGCTGTTTTAATTCCTTATAGGTAGGCTAATAACCAAAGACGGGCAATGGAGAGCAGAAGTCCATTTCTTATTTCAATTCCTCATAGGTAGGCTACAAACCATGGGATAGAGATAATAGAGAATGAATTTTATGTAGCTTCAATTCCTCATAGGTAGGCTACAAACAAATATTAGAAGAATATCCAAATATGGATATACCATCTTCAATTCCTCATAGGTAGGCTACAAACGAGGAGATTAACTTAGACGAAGTAAAAGAGATTTTGTCGTTTCAATTCCTCATAGGTAGGCTACAAACTTTTTTCTGGCAATATAAAGCCATCTATTGCGATATACTGAAGTTCAATTCCTCATAGGTAGGCTACAAACGATGATTTTGAGGTTTTAAATGTTGAGGTACTTAAGTTCAATTCCTCATAGGTAGGCTACAAACGTACCCGTTGTTCAGAGATTTTACTCTTGTTTTTGATTTTGTTCAATTCCTCATAGGTAGGCTACAAACGACAGATGTTTTACTTGTTAGATATATATTAATTTACGTTCAATTCCTCATAGGTAGGCTACAAACTTTATCATAATCAAAATCGTCCGAAAGTTCCGATGGAGTTCAATTCCTCATAGGTAGGCTACAAACAATTGGATATTAATTATGATAAGCAAGATTTTGAAATAGGTTCAATTCCTCATAGGTAGGCTACAAACAAGAGAAAAGTGGAAGCTTGATGCTTTACAAGTAGAAGTTCAATTCCTCATAGGTAGGCTACAAACAAGATAGTGATGACTTTAAAATTAGGTATCATTATAGGTTCAATTCCTCATAGGTAGGCTACAAACAACAATGAAGTTAGAAAACCAAGTCGGGGCAAGACTGTTCAATTCCTCATAGGTAGGCTACAAACAGACTATGCGGACTATCCATCTTATGTAGAGATAGTGGTTCAATTCCTCATAGGTAGGCTACAAACTTCGACGAGAGTGGTGGTGGGAAATTTAGATTTTGAGTTCAATTCCTCATAGGTAGGCTACAAACACTTGTCCTTTGGGACAATATCCTTGTATATATACGTTCAATTCCTCATAGGTAGGCTACAAACGTTCTTCCACTTCAAAGATTTTTAGAGGTTCTGTGACGTTCAATTCCTCATAGGTAGGCTACAAACCCGTTAACTTTTAACTCAAAAATAAATTCGTAAAAATCTTATTCATTTGCCAATGTGTAGAACATTATACCAAACTTTTAAAAATTCCGCAAGTTGAAGTTTTTTGCAGCAAACCTCGATATACAGAAAATATATTATTATATTTTATCCTTTTGCTTCCCATCACAAGCCAACTGCCAAAAACCCCAAACTCAGAAGCCCGCTGCAAATATCACTCTTTAACTTGCCGATCTCAAAATATTTTAAAATAAAAAACTTCAAATTTTCAAAAATTTAAAAGCTAAAAAATCTAAAATCAAAAAGTTTAATTCAAAAAGTACTTATAATTACTCTTCAAAAAATCCCTTTCAAACCATCATTATACAAGCTCAAATCAAACATCAAAAAATAAAATCATATTACCAATACCTTAGCTTTGCTGACTGCTAAATCATCTCACCAAGCTAACAAACAATCAAACAAAAATAGCTAAGATATTAATAAACCAATCTTTAACGTCTCGCTTCTCACGTCTCACGTCTCACGTAAAATAAGCTTGTGTTGGCTTACCTATTCAATTGCCAAAGTTTGGTTAAAAAATTAAAAAGCTATTTATAAATATACAAAAAATTTTTCTACCTGTCAAGTAAAAATTGAAAGCTGTCTTAATAAGCCTTCTGCTATAATATAGCATATTTATAATACACAAATTTAAGCTTATCCTATAGAAGAAAAAACATCTAAAGTTTTCTTGGCAAGGTTTGAAGATAGCTCTTGTCTTTCCTATTCTTAAAAAGTTTTAGAACTCTAAATTAGAGAGGTTGAAATGAGTATAAAAGAGAATGTGCTAAAAATTGAAGAAAGGATACAAAAAGCTTGTGATAAAGTTGGTAAAAAGAGAGAAGAAGTCATTCTTCTTGCAGCATCTAAGACGCAGCCGGTAGAAAAAATTATAGAAGCTTACGAGTCAGGTATTAGATACTTTGGAGAGAATAAAGTACAAGAAGGCATTGAAAAAATAGAAAAACTTAAAAAATATTCAGATATACATTGGCATCTAATAGGTGGTCTTCAAACCAACAAAGTTAAGTATGCTGTAAAATACTACGAATCGATTCATTCAGTTGATAGACAAGCTCTTGTTGATGAGATTGAAAAAAGAGGAGAAAAACTAAACAAAGTTATAGATGGACTTATTGAAGTTAA
>NZ_ABZS01000119.1 GCF_000173615.1 Sulfurihydrogenibium yellowstonense SS-5
TTAGAAGAAGTATCAAAATTATGGAAAGCTATTTAAGGAGGTAATTAATCTTGGAAAAAACAATAAAAATAGACCCTAAGGTGACACACTATGGAACTGGAAGAAGAAAAGAGGCAATAGCAAGAGTTTGGATTCTTCCCGGATCCGGAAGAATTATAGTTAGAAGTGCATCCGGAAAAGAATGGGATGCAAAAGAGTATTTTGAAAGAGATATTTTACTTGCAAAAATAAACCATCCATTTGTAGTTACAGAGACACTTGGGAAGTTTGATGTTTATGCGACTGTAAAAGGCAGTGGAAAACCTGCACAAGCAGAAGCTGTGATGTATGGAATAGCAAAAGCTCTTGAAAGCTATAATCCATCATTAAGAGCATTACTAAAACCAGCTGGATTAATGACAAGAGACGCGAGAGTTAAAGAACGTAAGAAATACAACCAAATGGGTGCAAGAGCGAAATACAGATGGTCTAAGCGTTAATTTATTCTATGAAAGTTTGTATAGCTGGAGCTTCTGGATATACTGGAATAGAGCTTTTAAGAATTTTAGAATTATACAAAGAAATTGAAATAAATCAAATAACATCAAGACAATACAGTGGGAAGGCTTTAAAAGAAGCTTTCCCATTCTTTAACAAATCAAAATATCAAGATTTAATCTTTGCTGAAGAAGTAGATGCAACCTCGTCTGATATTTATTTCCTATGCCTACCACACGAGCCTTCCTTAGAACTTGTAAAAACACTTTTTGAAAATAACAAAATCATAATAGACTTATCTGCAGCATATAGAATAAAAAATAAAGAAGTATATCCGGAATACTACGGCTTTGAGCATAGATTTCCAGAACTTTTAGAAGTGGCAGTTTATGGACTTGTCGAAGTATTTAGAAATGATATAAAATCTGCAAAAATAATAGCAAATCCAGGCTGCTATCCAACTGCCACAATTCTTGGCTTATATCCTCTAGCTAAAGAGGGTAAAATTCAAGATGATACAATCATTGTAAATGCTTTATCCGGAATTTCCGGGGCCGGAAGACATTTAAAAGAAGATTTTATGTATCCGGAAAGCTTTTCAAACGCGTATGCTTACAACATCACAAAACACAGACACACTCCGGAAATGGAGGACGTTATAAAAAGAATTTCAGATAAAGATGTAAAAGTCAGATTTACTCCTCACATAATCCCAGTTTCAAGAGGAATGCTTTCTACCATTACAGTTAAAACCGACCTATCCAAAAAACAGTTAAGAGATTTATATTTTGATTACTACGAAAAAGAATACTTTATAAGACTCCAAGATAGACCTGTTAGAATTAAAGAAGTTCTTGGGACAAATTTCTGTGATATTTTTGTAGATAAAGACGAGAAGACAGGTTATGCAGTAATTACCTCAGCAATCGATAATCTTAGCAAAGGTGCTTCTTTTCAAGCTGTCCAAAATATGAATATAATCCTTGGATTTGAAGAAAGTTATAACCTAAAAAATCTACCAATCTATCCATGATTACAAAAGAAAGAGCAGTTGATTTAATCAGTAAGTTTCCTGATATTACTGTTGGGGTTATTGGAGATATTATTCTTGATAAATACTTATGGGGAGATGTAGAAAGGATATCTCCTGAGGCTCCTGTTCCCGTTGTAGATGTAAAAAAAGAGACGGTATCTCTCGGTGGTGCATCAAACGTTGCAAATAACATAGCTTCCTTAGATGCTAAAGCTTATATGATTGGTGTAGTAGGAGATGACGAAAACGCAAAAATTATTGAGAATTTACTAAAATCAAAAAACATAAATCCAGTCTTAATAAAAGACAAATCAAGACCAACCATTGAAAAAACCAGAATAATCGCAGTCAGCCAACAACTTTTAAGAATTGACAGAGAGGATAGGTCCAAACTGAACAATGAGATTGAAGATAAAATCATCATTGAGATTAAAAATATAAAAGACAAAATAAATGTCTTTATCGTTTCTGATTATGGAAAAGGTGTCATTACTCGAAGGATTATGGATTTTATAAAATCTTTAAACAAGCCTATTTTTGTTGACCCTAAGCCATCAAACTATCAGCTTTATAAAAATACTACCATTTTGACCCCAAACAAAAAAGAAGCATACGAAAGTATAAAAGCAGATAAAAATACAGACCTTGAATTCGTTGGAAGAAGAATAATGTCAGACCTTGAATTAAACCAGCTTTTAATTACACTTGGCGGTGAAGGTATGGCATTGTTTGAAGGTGATAAAATTTTACGTATTCCGACAAAGGCTAAAAAAGTTTTTGATGTAACAGGTGCAGGAGATACTGTTATATCTGTCCTTGCTTTAGCAAGATTGGCAGGTGGAACTTGGGAAGAGTCTGCATCTTTGGCAAATACGGCAGCCGGTTATGTAGTAGGAGAAATAGGAACTGCTACGGTTTCAAGAAATATTTTAATAGACCTGATTGGTTAATGTGAAAAGTGAGAAGTTGACGAATTTAAGCAAGAGCTGAGAAACAATCAATCTTGGACTCTACTTAATTACTGTTAAAAATTTTTCTTAATTTCTGTATAAATGAGACTGCTTACAAAAATCCACACCGTCATTCTACATCCGGCGAAGAATTTTCTCTTTTTTCTCTCCTTTCAAAAAAACATTTGATATTACGTTCAACACAAGCTTAACTATGATATAATAACTAAAAAATCCATACGAGGACAGGTAATGCTAATAAAGTTTTTTATCAAGCCAAGAAAAGGTGTTCTTGACCCACAAGGTAGAGCAGTTGCAGAAAGTTTAAAATCCTTAGGATTTGATAATGTAAAAGATGTTAAAGTAGGAAAATACATAGAAGTTTACGTAGACAGTACAGACAAAGAAAAAGCCATAGAAGAAGCCAAAGAGATGGCAAAAAAAGCAATCGTCAACGACCTTATAGAAGACTATGAAATACAAGTGGTGGAGTAAAAAATGAGATTTGGAGTTGCTGTATATCCAGGTTCTAACTGTGATTATGACACTTATTACGTGATAAGAGATATTTTAAAAAAAGAAGTTGAATTTATTGATTATAGAGAAACAGATTTATCTAAATACGATTGCGTTATAGTTCCCGGCGGATTTTCTTTCGGAGACTATTTAAGACCAGGAGCAATAGCATCACATACTCCCTTAACTCAAGCATTAAAAGATTTTGCATCAAAAGGAAAGTTTGTAATAGGAATATGCAATGGCTTTCAAATCCTTACAGAAGCCCATTTGCTACCGGGTGCACTACTGCCAAACAATCATGGAAAATTCGTGTGTAAACATCAATATTTAAAAGTAGAAAATAACGAAACTCCGTTTACAAAAAATTTAAGCAAAAATCAGATAATAAAGCTTCCCATTGCACACCATGATGGAAACTACTTTGTTGACCCGGGGACTTTAGCAGAAATGGAGAAAAACGGACAGATAATTTTAAGATATTGTGATGAAAATGGTATAATAGATGAGTCTACAAATCCAAACGGCTCAATTGGAAATATAGCGGGTGTTTGCAATAAAGAAAAAAATGTATTTGGACTTATGCCACACCCAGAAAGAGCTTGCGAACCAATTCTTGGCACAGCAGATGGATTGCTATTATTAACATCATTAATAAACTAGGAGAAGATAATGACAGACATAGAAAGAAAGAAATTAGAAGAGTTGGTTGCAAAAGTTTTTACGTTAGCATATGAACTTGGGACAAACGTTGATGAACTTTTTAGAGAAGTCAGGCAGCTTAGATTTGAAACAAAAGATAAAGACTTTGAAGCAGCACTTATAAACTTGGAACATGCATTTTTTATGGTTGCCCAATCAATCAATATTCTAAAAGACCAAACAAGAAATGCAATAACTTCAACCAAAAAAATTGCTTAAAGAGAATACTGAGCTAAAAGTTAACATCAAAGGCTTTGAAGTTTTAGATGACGGAGAGATAAAGTATCTTGAAGATATTTTAACTCCTTTAATTCTTGTTGAAAACATCCCAAATTACAAAGAAAATGTTTTTTGGTATAAGATTAGAAATCTATGGGTTTTGGTTGGAAAAATTCCACCGCTTACAATAGAATCCAACGACGTAATCTTGTTTAAAGAAAAAGGAAAATGGGGGCTATTTAAAATCATAGAAAAAAAAGATAGCATACTTATCTTAACAGATGGTAAAGGTTTAAGAAAAACAAAAGTAAAAGAAGAAAATCTTACAGAGCTGAATTTACTCGGAAAAGTATTAAGAGTTCAAAACAAGGTATAGAAAAATGATAAGAAAGATAATCGTTTTAGCTGTGCTTATTTTAGCTTCTAAATCTTTTGCTAAGGATATACTAAAAGATAAGTTTGGCAATCCTGTAAAGCTTCCAGAGAATAAATTAATTGTGCTTAATTTTATGGCTTACAGCTGTGGTCATTGTATGGCTGAAATTCCAACCATTAAAAAAGTATTAAGAGAACCAGAATTTAAAAATAACTTTGTTGTGATTGCTTTCGCAATAGATGGAAAACAAAATGATTTTAAAGACCCAGAATTTCCGACCTATGCAAATCATCCGGAGAATCAGGTAAGATTTCCAATCTTAGGAACACCCACAACATATATAATCACTTCAAATGGTAAAAAGTTAATTACGATATATGGTGCTTTAACAGAAGAAAATTTTAGAAAGTATTTAAAAGAAGCTTTAAAGAAAGTGCAAAGCGCGCCTGGCAGGATTTGAACCTGCGACCTTCGGCATCGGAAGCCGATGCTCTATCCAGCTGAGCTACAGGCGCATCACTTTATTAAAGATTTTAACAAATTAATATTTACTCTGTCCATATCTCCTTCCTTTGGTGTTTCTAAGATGAAAGGAAGTTTACTGAAATCATCATCATTTAAAAACATTCTAAAACCCTCTAAGTCAATAAAGCCTTTTCCAATATGTTCATGTCTATCTTTTTTAGAGTTAAAAGGAGCTTTAGAATCATTACAATGTATAACTTTTGTCTTTTCTAAAAGATTATAATCTATAAGCTCTTTTTTAAAGCTATTAAATCCTTCGTCGGTGTTTATCTGATATCCGGATGCAAATATATGGCAAGTGTCAAGGCAAACGCCTATTTTTTCATTTTCAAAAGGTTTAATTAGTGTATAAACTTCTTCTAATGTTGCTCCAACTTCTCCGGATTGACCTGCTAATGTCTCAACTAAAAATGTTGTATTTTTTAGGTTTA
>NZ_ABZS01000118.1 GCF_000173615.1 Sulfurihydrogenibium yellowstonense SS-5
AATGATTTTTTTTGATTTTTCTAAGTTTACTTCTTTATGCCTTACTTCTGATAACAATTTTAAATTTCCGCAGATATTTATTTTAGAAGGATTTACAAACTGAGATAAAAATTCCTTATCTTTTTTTGTTCTAACAATAATTTTAGAGAAGCTATTTAAAATAGGCTTAAAGTAAAATCTAAATCTTGTAATATTTCTCTTTGATTTTTCTGAAATGCTTGTGTTTATTGAAATTACCGGAATGTATTTACAAGAAGTTGTAATTAAATTAAACCAAAATTCAGCCTCTTGGATGATTAAAATCTTTGGCTTGTAGTTTTTTATAAATTTTTTTATTAAGAAAGATAAATCAAATGGAAGATATGTAATTTTTATGCCGTTTAGATTTTTGACAGCAAAATCGTAAGCTCTGACTGAAAAGATTGTTATCAATAATTCATAGTCCTGGTAAGTTTTTAGATAGTTTATTACTGGTAGTGCTGTTTTTATCTCTCCAACACTTGCACAGTGTATCCAAATTGTAGGCTTTTGTGTATTTATTTTTTTTAGTAAAAATCTCTCTTTAAGATGAAAATCGTATCCTTTCTTTTTGAAGTATAAGTATAAAACAGGTAAGATAATTATTAAAGCTAATGCGTACAAAAGGCTGTAAATCAGTTTAAACATCTCAAACCTTCAGAGTATATTATTAACAAAATATAAAATGCACATCGGGTGAGAAATTGGGTAAAATTAGGAGATTCTTCGCTTCGCTCAGAATGACAAGTAATGTTGCCTTTTATTTGATGTCTATCAATCAATCTTTGGCTGTCATCCTGAGGACGAAGTCCGAAGGATCTAATCTTTAAATTTTACAAAAACCACTAACCTCTCACCCAAGGCGTGTATATTAATAACAAAATAATATATTAATCACAATGACCATAGTATCTTTTTATAAGACAAATTTGTTGCAAAATAGGAAGTAAAAACTGCAACGCTTAGCATACTATACATAATTACAAGCTGGAAAAATACAGCCTGCAATGGGTCGGCTCCGGCTAATACAATACCTGCTGTAATGCCCGGTATCCATATGATGCCAAGAGTTTTAAGGTTGTTTAAGATAGGTATCATTGCTGCTTTGATAGAGTTTCTAATCTGAATTTTTTCTGCTTCTTTTAAAGATGCACCAACAGCAAGAAAAGCTTCTATCAAACCTATATTATTTTTAACATCGTTTCTAAATCTTTCTATTGTTTGAGTGTAAGCATTTAAGGCATTGCCAATAATCATTCCACCGATTGGAACAATCTCATTAGCTTTTAACTGTAAAACTCCAAGCAAAACTAAGATTCCTATAATTATAAATGAAGACAGAAATATTGATAAAAACGCAATTTTATAACCATCGTAAATTTTAACTGCTCTTTGTGCTGTAAAGGTTGCAAACAATATCATAAAAAATAATATTAAAGTCAGCTCAAACGGGTTAGATAGCTTTAGGATGTATATTAAAGCATAGCCAAGTATCAAAAGCTGAAAAAAGGCTCTAATGCTGCTAATTAATACATCTTTTTCTAACCCTATCTTCTCTTTGTAGATTATGTACATTGAAATCAGTACAAGAGCATAAGAGAGAAAAAATTTATACTCAATATTCAATCTACAAACTCCTTACAGGCTCTTTATAAAGTTTAATGCTGTTCTTCCGTTGTAAGTCCCATATTCTGCTGCATAGGCTAATGCTTTTTCTATTAGCAATCTTTCATCTATGTTAATGTTGTAAATAGCGGCATAATGTTTAACTATTTTGATAAAATTTTCTTTGTCAAATCTAAAAAATCCGAGTCTTAAACCAAACCTATCTACTAGAGATAGTTTTTCTTCTAATATATCTGACTGTCTAGTGTACTGACTATCTTCTCTATCTGAAAATTTGATAGGAATTAGATTTTTCTTATTCGAAGTGACGTAAAATAGCATGTTTTCTGGAATTTCAAAAAGTCCACCGTCAAGAATTGTTTTAAACTTTTTAAAGTCTTTCTCATCGCTTTCAAAAGAAAGGTCATCTATAAATAGAATAAAGTAAGCATCTTGATTTTTTATTACAGGATAAAGTTTAAATACGCTTAAAATATCTTCTTTTAAAACTTGGATGATTTTTAAGCCTTTATCGGCAAACATTGGAAGCATAGCCTTTACTAAGGAAGATTTTCCTGTGCCTCTTTCTCCCCATAGTAATACGTTATTCGCTGGCAGTCCTTTTATAAACTTTTCTGTATTTTTAATTATCTCTTGTTTTTGATAATCTATGCCTATTAGATTATCTATATTAACTTTTGCATAATCTTTAACTGGCTGTAGAGCTGAGTTATAAAATAAAAACGCTGAGTATTCTTTTAATAAAGAGTCTTCAATAAACGGCTGTTTGATGTAAGCAGACAGTATAAGGTCAAGCTTTTTTAGTATATCGTTAAGTATCTGCTGTTTACTCATATAGCCTTTGAAAATCTTCTTTCTTTTTTGTTTCTTAAATATACATCAAAAGTAGATGCGATATTTCTGATTAGAAGTCTTCCAATAGGTAACACGTCTATTCTATCTGGATATAGTGTTAACAGTCCGTCTTCCTCCATTTCTTTTAAGCTTTCTAATTCTTGTTTAAAATACTCATCAAATTTTATGTTGAATTTTTCTTCTATTTCTGATTTTATCAGTCTGAAATGACACATAAGCTTCATTATAACTTCTCTTCTAATAATATCATCTTGAGTTAGATATACACCTCTTTCTATCGGCAGCTGACCGTTTTCTACTGGCTCGTAATAATCTCTTAAAACTTTGTAGTTTTGAACGTAAGCGTCATAAAGCATGCTTATAGAGGTAGCTCCAAATCCAAAAAGCTCAGCTTCTGCCTTTGTTGTGTATCCCTGGAAGTTTCTATGAAGTGTTCTTTCTCTTTGTGCTATTGCCAACTCATCATTTGGCTTTGCAAAGTGGTCCATACCGATGAACACATATCCTGCCTTTGTAAGCTTTTCTATTGTCATTTGGAGAATTTTTAGTTTTTCCTCCGGTGGTGGAAGAGTTTTTTCATCTATATTTCTTTGCAGTCTTTTAAGCCATGGAACGTATGCAAAGTTAAAAACTGCGATCCTATCCGGGTTTAATTTGATGGTTTTATCTATTGTATCTGAAAAAGTTTCAAGTGTTTGATAAGGTAGTCCATAGATTAAATCTATGTTTACACTTTCAAAGCCCGCTTCTCTAAACCATTTCATAACGTTAAAAATCATCTCCTCCGGCTGGATTCTGTTTACCGCTTCTTGTACTTTTGGATTAAAGTCTTGGATTCCAAAGCTTGCTCTGTTAAAACCTACTTTTCTTAGCAGAAAAATTCTATCCCTATCAACATGTCTTGGGTCTATTTCTATTGATATCTCTGCTTTTTCATCTATTTGAAATCTTTTTTTAATCTCATCAAAAAGTTCTACTGTCTCTTCATCTGAAAGATAGTTTGGAGTACCACCACCCCAATGAAGCTGAACAACATTTCTATTGTTAACATCTATAAGAGTTTTGTATAAGTCCATCTCTTTATAAAGATGGTCTAAATAAGGCTTAACTACTTCTTTTCTTCTTGTGATTATTACATTACAACCACAAAAATGACAAGCATTTTCACAAAATGGAATATGGAAATATAGAGATAACGGTGTTTTTCTTTCATTAGATTGAATTATTTTCTTTACATACTCAGCTTTATCTATATCCGGTGTAAATTCTGTAGCCGGTGGATAACTGGTATATCTTGGCGCTGGCTTGTCGTATTTCTTTATCATATTGATATCAAACTCTACTTTTTGAGATAAAAATTCCATATTCATCACTCCTTTTTTATGCTAATCATTAAACATATTATAATTTAAATTACTTCTTGTCAAATTTTTATGATGGATGTTAAAGATTAAGACATGAGAGGTGAAGAGCTGAATTTTATGTATGTAATTAGAAATATGTTGTGCGAGAGAATTTAAAAAATGAAATTCGTTGCATGCTTAGATATTACTGTAAAAGTATAGGTTACTTTCTAGATTTTAATAAAAATTTTAAAGCATTCTTCAATTTTCGATGAGAGTGCGGAAAAAATTTTTAAGCTTTGACATAATATCATTTTGCATTTGTTATAAAAGCTTATTGAGTTTAGAGGTTAAAACTGATGCTAAAATTGTATAATCTAATCGTTATCTTATTTTTTCAATTTTGATTGCCCTTGCTTTTTTAATTAGTCTGTTTAATAATAAGAGTGTTCCAAAATTTTTGTAAATTTGTCTTTCCGTCATCGTATATTAAATATACCAAAATTTTTTAAACATTAAAAGAATAAGTTTTATAATAATTACAGACATGGAAGAAAAAAAGAAGGACAGATCAAGTCTTTGTCATTGGTCTTTTAAGACCGCTGTAGAATGTTTTAGACTGTCCTTCCTAAAACTTCCTAAAATCTGAATCAGAACATTAGGCTTTTAAGCCTGTATTGACTGCGATGATAGGTTATCAGGAAGTTTCTCTCATGTCAAGTATTTTATGAAAGGAGGTATTCATCATAGGAGTAGATGTATCTAAAAACTCATTCACTGCTACAGTTTTGTATGGTAACAAGAAAGAAACTTTTGAAGTTAAATCAGACCCGGTTGAGTTTGAAATGAAAATAAAGCCTTATCTTAAAAAGTTTAAGCAGTCAGATATGCTTATCTTAATGGAGTAAACTTGCTAATTATCTGTATGAAAATGACTATAAAGTAGCAGCGATAAATCCATTTTCAATAAAGAAGTTTATGGAAGCTAAAATGACAAGAGTCAAAATAGATAAGACTGATTCATACTTTATTGCAGAGTACGGAAGAATGTTTTTCGATGGAGAGCTTTATAAACCAAAACCAGATGCAGAAAAAGAAATAGAAGTAAAACTAAAGATATTAGAAGACCTGTAAGCATCAGCTTACAAAGCTAAGAAATCAAAGAGGAGACTTGTCAATAATTTTGTGTCTGGATTGAAAACTTTTTATTAAACAATTGTAAAGTTTCATAAGAAGCTCCTTTAAAAACAGGTATAGGTTTTTCCATTTTCCATTCTTTAAATTATCTCTCTTTATTAGATTGAATATGCTTTATGAAGTTTGGATATTTAGATTTAAATCTATTACATAAATCATCTAATTTTTCTAATCCATCTTCATAATCTAAGCTGTTTTCTTTTATGTTTTTCAGTTCTTTGTTAAATGTTTG
>NZ_ABZS01000117.1 GCF_000173615.1 Sulfurihydrogenibium yellowstonense SS-5
AAAATGAAAATGCTTGCAAAATTTCTGTAAGTTTACCTTTTCGTGTCATCCTAAGGACTTTAGTCCGAAGAATCCACTCTTTTAAAAATAGAGGAAAAATGAGATTCTTCGCTTATGCTCAGAATGACACCATCAGGTCGTTCTTTATCATCCTGAGGCCGTAAGGCCGAAGGATCACATGTTTTATTAAAAAGTAAAAAAAGAGATTCTTCGTCGGCTGCAGAATGACAGCTTGTGTTTTTGGAACAATTTAAATAATTCTGCAGCATCCTTTTACTTATCCCTTGATAAACTCCAAATTTCCAACGTTTATTTTCTTTACCTTGCCCGAAGCTAAAAGGTTTTGAATTTTTTTTTGAGTTTCCTCATCAAACAAAGTTTGAATATCATTTAAAGAATAAGCTCTTTTTTTGAAAGTATTTAAAATATCTTCTTCATCTAATGAAACTTTTTTAACATCTCCGCCGTTTTTTCTAACAGCAACATTAACATTTAAACCTTCAAACATCTTTGCAATTTCATAAAGAGTTTGGTTATCTACAGGAAAGACTCTGTAAGCCGGCGGTCTATCAATCGTTGAAATATCAATTCTGTCAGGATTAATCCTTTTCGCAGCTTCTACGATCTTTTGAATTACTTGAGGTTTATCGTTTATATATTTAACAATCAAAACCTCTAAAACAAGCGTTCCGCTATATTCTTTTCTAAATGAAATCATACCATTTATTAAATCTTCAATCTCTATTCCTTCTAATGGTCTATCTACTTTTTCAAATGTTTCTTGGTCTGCTGCATCAAGAGATAATTTTACTATATCAAACTTTTTTAAAGCTTTCCTGACCGAAGGATTATTTATAGTACTTCCATTGGATAAAATTAAAGTTTTAGATGAATTTTTTATCTTGTTTAGCTGCTCAATCAGGTTATTTAAATCTTTATAAAGAGTTGGTTCTCCGTTGGCTGTAACTGTTATAACATCTGGATATTGATTTTTTAATAGAAAATCTTTAACTTCGTTGATTATATCTTCAACTTTTGGTGGATGTTTGATATAGTTTATAGGCTTTGCTTTTTCTAACTCGCAATATAAACAGTCAAAATTGCAGCTTTTTTCATCAGGCGATAAATCTATCCCAAGAGATAATCCAAACCTCCTTGATAAAACAGGTCCAAAAATATATTTATACATCTAAACTCCGTCAAGAAATTTTGAAGTTAGTAAATTCATTAAATATTATAAGTGTATTTTTGAACTTTTAAAGTGTAGTATTTTATTTTTACGTATATAATTTTTACAATATACGCCGGGTGAGGAATTGGGAGTTTGGATAAAACTAAAGTTTTCAGAGTAAGTAAAGAACAAATTAAATAGAGTTCCTCATTTCTTGCCTTCCACTATTCAATTTTTCAACAGTCTCTCACTTTTAATATTCTACAGTTACGACCAAGAGCCATGTAATATTTTGAATTTCTCGTTCAAGACATTAGTAAAATAAAATATATCTTAAGTAGCTATTAAAATATTTATCTGCTGTACCTTTAAACCCTTGTATATATCTAAATCCTAAGCTTAAATTATCCTGTCTAAATAAACTGCCGCCTATTCCGCCAGAAAATCCATATCCCAAACCTGTAACATCATTATACGTTATATCAGCACTAAAAAATGGTCTCCAAACTCTTACATAATTTGTATTATTGTCATATCCAAAAGAAAATCCAACTCCGATTAAATTAAAAGATTGTGGCAGAAATTTAGTTGCTTGATATGGAGATAGTTTTTCGATGTTTCCTTTATATCCATCTTTTTCGTTGTATTTACCGTGTGCCGAGTAAAGCCTAAACGTATAATCAGGATAACCTACCCTAAGCTTGTAATAAAGTTCGTCATATAAATTTAAAGAAGTTCCTATTTTTTTCTCATCAGATGAGTAATAAATATTGTAAGATGGACTTATATAAAAGCCAGTTCTGTTATTAAAACTGTGAGAAAAGTTGACACTTATCGTATCCTTCATTCCACCGTAGTATAAAAATAGTGTGTCATCTGTGGGTATATTTTTACCAAGCTCTCCACCAAAATAGGTTTTATTTTTTATGTATCTTCTAAATTGAATATCTAAATACAAGTTTGATGAAAGAGTTTTTAACGAACCTACTATAAAACTAATCTCTCCGTCATCAAACACCTTTTTAAACCCAATCGAGATATCACTTCTATCAGGAACGTTAATCATTTTTAGATTATCAACACTAAATGGATTTGAACCTTTATATCTAACAAACACATGGAAGCCTTCTTTTGGTTTAGCCTGAATAAATATATCTTCAGAAATGTCTTTAACGCCGGCTCTATCTGTATAGTTTGACAATATTTCAACTTTTGGTCTGTAAGTTGTGATTAAATCTCTTTGTTGTTTGTATAATAAATAATCTTCCGGATTTTCATCCAGTCCTTTATATCCATAATACATAGCTTTATCAATTTGACCAGTCTCGGTAAATGCAGTTACTCTATCCCTAATAGGCAGGATATCAGCAAATTTTTCAAGAAGATTGTATTGCCAATACTTATCATTTGACCATAAAGCTAAATTTAACTGCATCCATGGACGTAAATCATAGCTATGTCTTTTCATTAAATACTCTAACTTTGAATGATGATCAGTTTTAAGAAGATGAGAAAAATAAAGGTCGTTATAAGATTTTAATGAAATGATATTTTTATATTTTTCAAGTAGCTCTAAATATTGCCTTGAAGATAAATACTTATCAGCTACTCTCAAAAAGTTGTAGGCATCTTCTGATGATAGACTTTGCTTATCTTTAAGCTCTTTAAATACTTCATACTTTATTTTCTCGCTTTCTTCAAATCTGCCATATGTATACAGTATATCTGCGTAAAGCAACTTATCAGAGATAGATTTGCTATTTTTAAGCTGATTATAAGACAATTCAAGAGCTTTTTTTGTGTTTTCTAAAAAAAGATACAAGAATGTAAAAGATTTTGGAACTAATGTTTCATATTTTTTATAATTATTTACTATATACTTAGCAAGATTTTGATTAGAAGACTCTATTGAAGCAAAGATTAGCTCAGAAATGATTTGAGAGTCAAACTTTTTATCCAATACATTTTTTGCGATATTTAACGCTTTTTGCGTTTGATTTAACTTTAATAAACTGCTTATATATCTAGATAGTATCAAAGCAGAAGAGTTATAATCAATTTTATTACTTTCTATAAATTCAACTATTTTTTGATAGTCATTAGTCAAGTATAAACTTTCTATATAGCTGGATAATAGATAATAGTCTTTATATTTTTCATAACCTTTCAAAGCATAATCAGCAGATAGTTTATATTCTTTCTTAAAATAAAAGTATGTATACAACCTGATATATTCTGCCAGCCTTCCCTTGTCAATCTTATCAAGCTGAGCAGCAATATCGATTGATGTGTCAAAATCTCTTAAAGCCCAAGCCAAGTCTGAAAGCGTATAAAGATACTCTAATCTATCTTCTTCTATGTCTTTACTAACAGTTATATTAGGAAAGTATGATTTTAAAACTTCCAAGGATTTTTTCAAATCTTTTTTTGCATATAGTATACTTGAATAAAGCAAAACATCTTTATAGTTTTTATCTTGCCTACTGTATAGAATTTCACCATATTTTGAAGCTTTGTCTAAATCTCCATAATTATAAAGGATCATTGTTAAGTTTCTTAATATATCTATGTTTTTATCCTTTTCATACATAGCTTCTAAAATTTCTGTAAGCTTTTTTACTTCTCCGGCTTGTTGATAGATGTAGAGCAAAGTTTTTAAATCGTTAAATTTGCCACTTAGTGCATCCTTTTCTACCAAATTGATCGCTATATCAAACCTATTTGTCGCTAAGGCAAGGTTAAACAGTTCTCTTTTTATGTTTTCATCCTTAGTTATTTGATATAGTTTTAAGTAGGCTTCTATACCTTCCGCAGGTCTTTTTGTCCAGATCGCAACCTGTCCTAAGTTTTTTAACCAATATGGATTGTTAGAAAATAATTCAGCTCCTTTTTTTGCAACTATATAGGCATTTTCTAAATCTTGATTTCCTAAGAATGTAATCAAAAGAAGTTTTAAAAGCTCTTCATCATAAACTTTACCGATTTTGATTTGTTTTGACAACTCTTTATTAACTTTTTTTTCTTTTATTTGTAAAGTTATATCTTCTTTTTCAACAGCAAAAGAAACCAGCGGAGTAAAAGCAATCAAAGTTGCTATCTTAATGTAAGAATATTTATCTAAGGTTTCTCTAAAAGAAGAGATCATTCTATAACCCTCTGTTTAATATCCAGTGCTATTTTATATGCAAATTTTGGATCTCCTGTTGCCAAGGAAGATTTTAATACAAACTTCATCATCTCTCTATCATTCAAAAATTCATTATAGTACTTAGAAATTATATTTTTTGCCAACTCTAAATTTTTACTCCAAAGGGCGATTTCAACTGCTTTTTTGAAATACTCTTTTCTTTTTAAAGGATTTTTTTCCATATCAAGCTGTGTTAAGTAAATATTCAAAGCCTTTTCATACTGTTTTTGATATAGATATAAGTCTGTCAATTGTTTTAACCACAGGTCTTTGTTCTTAGTATCGGTTTCATAGAGTTGCTCTAGCAAACTAATCGCTTTATTATATTGCTTTTGATAGCTATACAAATTTAGCAATTCTTTAGCCCAATAGTATTTGTTTGCAGAATCGGTTTTGTATAAATATTCTAAGTGATTGGATAAACCATAGAAATCTTTTTTCGCTTTATAAACATTTACAATTTCCTTATTATAGTTAAAAGAATTTTCTTTGTCTAAAATTACAAGCTTTTGTAAAAATCTAATAGCATTATCATAATCTTTTAACATTATAGCCAGTTTATAGTTTTCCTTTAGCCAGTATATATTGCTTGGATTAATATTCAATATTTTTATTGCTATTTTATAGGCTAAATCTTGAAACTCCATTGATAAAGCTTCTTTATATTCTTTTTCAAGTTCTTTTACGTCTATCATAGATTTATAGCTTTCTTCAAGAACTGCTTTCATTTGATGTCTTAAATATTCTTTTTCTTCTAAAGATACATTTTTTGAGAAGAATTTTTGCTTTAAAATTGAATATCTTAAAAACTTTGCTTTACCAAGAATATCCGGATCGTTACTTTTTTCTAAATCATCTAAATGCTTAATTGCCTTCTTTTCTTCTCCTATTTTTATATATCTTTCTGCAATTAGGAG
>NZ_ABZS01000116.1 GCF_000173615.1 Sulfurihydrogenibium yellowstonense SS-5
ACACCACATCTTTCACATACAGATGGATCGTGATATTTTTCCTTTGTGAAGTATGGATCGTGAATGTACTCTTGAATTAGTTTATCCATTCTTTTCATGTTTTTCTCCTTAGCTTTTTATTGAATATAATATTTTATGCATACGTCAGGTGAGAAATGCAATAAAAGTAGGAGATTGTTCTTCGGCTGCAGGATGGCATCTAAGACAACCGTTAAAGTACGACGTGTACGGGCAATTCGTGAATTGTCTCTACTTTCACTTTCTTTGTCATCCTGAGGACGTAAGGCCGAAGGATCTCCTTTTAAATTCTATAAAAATCGCTGATTTTTTACGTAAGGTATACAATCCGCTTAATTTTATCACATATTAAATTTATAATCAAAAATTAAAAATTTGAAGTAATATAAATTGCAGATATAAAATTTATGTCTAATTAATATGCCGAGGTGGTCAAAAATGGTAAAAGATTTTGTTCATTTACATTTACACTCTCATTACTCACTACTTGATGGAATGATAAAACCAAAAGAGCTTGCAAAAAAAGCAGCTGAATATGGATATAAAGCAGTTGGTCTTACTGACCATGGAAATATATTTGGAGCCGTTGAGTTTTATGAAGAAATGAGAAAAGTTGGCGTTAAACCGCTTATAGGTATGGAAAGCTATTTTACTAACAACAGGTTTGAGAAAAAAGGTGAAGGCTCAGACGATATTCTTACAGATAAAAACTACCATTTAATCCTTTTTGCCAAAGATAAAACAGGATTTAAGAATCTGATGAAACTATCCTCCATAGCATACACTGAAGGATTTTACTATAAGCCAAGAATAGATTGGGAACTTCTTGAAAAGTATCATGAAGGACTTATCTGTCAAACAGCCTGTTTAAAAGGATTTGTTCCAAATCTGCTTGCACAAGGTAAATACGAAGAAGCTAAAAAATATGGAAAGAGATTAAAGGATATTTTTGGAGATGATTTATATTTTGAAATTCAGATAAATGGTTTAGAAGAGCAAAATATAGCTAACGAAGGAATAATAAGGCTTGCAAAAGAGCTTGGCGTTAAGGTTGTGGGAACCAACGATTCTCACTATCTTAACCCAGAAGACCATACAGCTCACGATGTAGTAAAAGCATTACAAATGAAGAAAACACTAAAAGAATTATACTCAGAAGGTAAAGCTTTTAGAGTCAAAGGTCTCCATTTTACAAGACCGGAAGAGATGTATGAGAAATTCAAAGGTTATGAAGAGTATTTAAAAAATACAATGGAAATTGCAGAGAAATGTAATTTAGAGATAGATACAGCTGAAACAAGAGGATACTTATTCCCTAAGTTTGAGACTCCGGAAGGAATGACTCCTGCACAGTATTTTGAAAAACTTGCAAGAGAAGGATTAGAAAAGCGCTTAGAAAGTATAAAAGACCTAACGCCTGAAAAACTCAAAGAATACAGAGAAAGATTGGATTATGAAATAAATGTTATAAACCAAATGGGATTTGCAGAATACTTTTTGATAGTCCAAGATTTTATTAACTATGCAAAGAAAAACGGAATACCGGTAGGACCTGGCAGAGGCTCAGCCGGTGGTTCATTAGTTGCATACTGTCTGAGAATAACAGAAGTAGACCCTCTTAGGCATGGACTACTTTTTGAAAGATTTTTAAATCCCGATAGAATCTCAATGCCGGATATAGACGTAGACTTTTGCATGGAAAGAAGAGAGAAAGTTATTGATTATGTTAAACAAAAGTATGGAGAAGATAGCGTAGCCCAAATTATCACGTTTAACTTTATGAAATCTAAAATGGTCATAAGAGATGTTGCAAGAACTCTTGGATTTCCTTATCAAGAAGCAGATAGAATCGCAAAAATGATACTACCGGGACCAACTCAAGGTTCTACGCTAACAATAGATGAAAACTTGGAAGCCCACCCTGACTTTAAAAAACTGTATGAAACTGATGAGAATATAAGGGAGCTTTTAGACCTTGCTAGAAAATTAGAAGGTTCAGCAAGACACACAGGAATCCATGCAGCTGGTATTGTTATAGCTCCCGGACCATTGGATGAATACGTGCCTGTATACAGAGATAAAGATGGAAACAGGGCAACTCAGTTTGAGATGAAAACCTTAGAACAGCTTGGACTTGTAAAAATGGACTTTTTAGGTCTAAAAACTCTAACAGAACTTGATTATATGAAAAAATTAATCAAAGAAAGACACGGAGTAGATGTTGATTATAACAGTTTACCTTTTGATGATCAAAATGTTTTTAAACTTTTACAATCTGGAAGAACTACAGGCGTATTCCAATTAGAAAGTAAAGGTATGCAAGACCTGTTAGTAAGATTAAAGCCGTCAAACTTGGATGAGATTATAGCTATTCTTGCACTATTTAGACCTGGGCCGCTTATGAGTGGAATGGTGGACGAATACATAGAAAGAAAGCACGGCAGAAAGCCTATAGAATACCCATTTGAAGAAGTAAAGGATATACTAAAAGAAACATACGGATTGATTGTATACCAAGAGCAAATAATGTTTATGTCAAACATACTTTCAGGGTTTACCATGGCAGAAGCTGATACATTAAGAAAAGCTATAGGTAAGAAAAACCCTGAAGTTATGGCAAAAATGAAAGATAGATTTATTGGTGGAGCAGTAGAAAGAGGATTTAGCAAAGAAAAAGTAGAAAAACTCTGGGACGATATAGAAAAGTTTGCTTCTTACTCCTTCAACAAATCTCACTCGACAGCTTATGCATATCTAACATACTGGACAGCATGGGTAAAAACATACTATCCTGAAGAATTTTTTGCAGTAAAATTATCAACTGAAAACAACGACAGTAAATTCTTAAACCTACTTCTTGATATGGAAAACTTTAACATAAAACTTCTTCCTCCGGATGTAAACAAAAGCATGCCTGAGTTTGCCATAGAAGAAAAATCCAAAATTAGATTTGGATTATCAAGAATTAAAGGTATTGGAGAAGAGGTGGCAAAATCCATAGTAGAAGAAAGAGAAAAAAATGGTCCATTTGTAGATATTTTTGATTTCTGCGAAAGATTTGATACAAAAGTAGCAAACAAAAAAGTTTTAGAATCTTTGATAAAGGCTGGAGCTTTTGATTTTGAAGGAATTGATAGAGGTATCTTGCTTGAAAACGTAGAAAAAGCAATCACAACAGGACAAAAAGCAAGAGATAGTAAATCAGCAGGACAAAACTCACTTTTTGCACTTACAACAACTCCGGTTGTAAACGTAAAACACATATACGAGGATGGAACCAAATTAACAGAAAAAGAAAAACTGAGATTAGAAAAAGAAGTTCTTGGATTTTACCTTTCCGGACATCCACTGAATGCTTATAAAAAGGAATTAAAAAATAAAGTATTAAAAATTAGCGAAATTATAGAGTCTGCTTTTGGCGATAAAACTTTCCAGTCAGGTTCAAAGGTTAAAATTGCAGGTGTCATAGATGAGATTAAATACAAAAAAACAAAATCCGGAGCAACAATGGTAGTGTTTCAGATTTCTGACGAGACCGGACAGATGGATGTAAGAGCATTTCCGGAAAAACTTGAAAACAAAGAATTACTTCAAGATGACAATATAGTCATTTTAGAAGGCATTTTAGAAGTAGATGAAGAACAGGAGAAAATATCAATGACGGCAAATAATATTGAATCGATAGAAAGCTTAACAAGAGAGATTAAAGGCATTAAAATAAAACTTTCAATAGAAAAAGCAGCCAATGGTGTATTAGAAAAAATAAAGAATGTTTTAACTAAAAACAAAGGAGATAAAGAAGTTATAGTCGTTCTTTATAATGGCAGAAAACCATACTGTGAAATTGCTTTACATTCTGATTTTCATGTAAATTATGATGAAAATTTTAAATACGAAATACTTAATCATCTTTCTGAGAAGGAGATAGAAGTGTATTGAGAGATTGCTCCCAAATCTCATAAACTAACCTTTCTCCATCATCCTGAAGCCGTAAGGCCGAAGGATCTCATCTTTTAAAATTGATAAAATAGGAGATTCTTCGCCGGCTGTAGAATAACGGTGAGGACTTCAGAACAGTCTTAATTCATCTTAGACCCATACTATCCCTATGATATCATATTATGTTGAAAATCATAAGACCAATGAGGTTTTAATGGATTTAAAAAATTTTAAGCTCACTCTGCCAACAGATTTTACGATTGGTATTCTTGGCGGTGGACAGCTTGGAAAAATGATTGGTTTTGAATGTAGAAAACTTGGCTTAAACGTTGTATGCCTTGACCCACATGAAAACGCTCCAGCTTCTTCTGTATGCAAACAAATAGTTGGCAGTGTAAACGACAAAGAAAAACTGACAAAATTAAATAATATGTCAAACATTATCACATACGAAATTGAATATATAAATATAGATTCTTTAAAAGAAACAATTCCGGCAGACAAAATTTATCCATCGCTAAGAACTCTTGAAATCCTGCAAGACAAATACAAGCAGAGAATGTTTTTTAAAAAACATAACATTCCTCAGCCGGAATTTTTAGAAATAAAAGACATTTTAGAAATAAAAAATCATATTCCATGCGTTCAAAAGATAAAAAAAGGTGGATATGATGGCAGAGGCGTAGTTGTTATCAAATCAGAAGAGGATTTAAATAAAGCGTCAAAAGAAGAATCTTATATAGAGTCATTGGTAGACATAGAAAAAGAAATTGCTGTCATAGTAGTTAGAAATATCAATGGAGATATTAGGGTTTATCCGGTTGTTGAGATGGTATTTAATCCGGAGGGAAATCTGCTTGAATATCTCTTAGTGCCGGCAAATATTGATGAAAAACATTATAAACTTGCACAAGAGATATCAATATCTGCTATTGAAGCTTTGGAAGGTGTCGGAGTTTTTGGTGTTGAGTTGTTCCTTACAAAAGACGGAAAAATACTCTTAAACGAAATAGCGCCAAGAGTTCATAACTCAGGACACTATACGATAGAAGCCTGCGAGACAAGTCAGTTTGAACAACTTGTCAGAGTATTAACAAACCTACCCCTTGGCTTAACAAATCAGTATTTACCGGCTGTAATGATAAATTTACTTGGAGAAAAAGGCTACAAAGGAAAGCCAATTTATGAAAATTTAGACAAAGTTCTTGCAATAGATGGTGTATACGTTCATATTTACGGAAAATTAGAAACATTTCCGCTTAGAAAGATGGGACATATTACAATAATAGACCATGATAAAACAGACTTATAGAAAAGCAAAGTAGTGAAAGATTTAATCAAAGTAAAAGAGAGTGAGATATG
>NZ_ABZS01000115.1 GCF_000173615.1 Sulfurihydrogenibium yellowstonense SS-5
TCGCTACCAAATATCCAAAAATAACCCAGGAATATTTTTCTCAGAAAGGTATAAATGTTAAGATTTATGAGCTATATGGCTCTGTTGAGCTTGCACCACTAGTAGGACTTGCAAGGTTTATCGTCGATATTGTAGAAACAGGCACAACCCTTAGAGAAAACGGGTTAGTTGTAATTGAACCAATAAGACCATCGACAGCAAAGCTCATCATAAACAGAATAAGCTATAAACTAAAATCAGAAAAAATTTTCCCAATCATTGAAAAGATAGAAGAATATTTAGAGAAATAAAACATAAAGAAGTAAATCAACCTTCTTGCTTACTTAGAGCGCAAGAGTGTTCTAAAATTCTCGTAAGTTTACCTTTTCGTCATCCTGAGGCTGTAAAGCCGAAGGATCTCTTCTTTTGATTTTTGATTAAAAGAAAAAACAGGAGATTCTTCGCTTTGCTCAGAATGACGATGTGGATTTTTGGAACAGCCCCACCTTTGACCGTCATAATGAGTATTAAAGTCCAAAGAATCTCTTTTTTAAAAAATTAATGAAGATAGAATACTCTTCGCACGGCTGCAGAATGACAGTGTGGATTTTTGGAATAGTCTCCTTGCCGGCTTGCTTTGTGTTAAAATTTAAATCAAAGGAATAAATCATTAAGAGGTTAACAGCATGAAAGATACCGCTAAAGACTTTCCATTAATAGCAATAATTCTTGCCGCCGGAAAAGGGACAAGATTTAAATCAGAAAAGCCCAAAGTTTTGCACAAAATACTTGGAAAGCCTATGATTTGGTATGTAAAATACGCAGTATCATGGATAAAACCGGACGAGATCGTTTTTGTAGTTGGACATAAAAAAGAAGAAGTGATAAAAGAGTTAAACTGTGATGGATGTAAATTTGTATATCAAGAACAGCAGCTTGGAACCGGACATGCAGTCTTGACCGCAAGAGAGTATTTTAAAGATTTTGATGGCTATGTTTTAATCATAAACGGAGACACTCCGCTTATTGGGGGAGAAACTCTAAAAAATGCAAGAGAATACTTTAAAGCATTGATAAGATACGAAGGAGCAAATTTAGAAACATACAAAGGCTACAGAAATAAAAGCATAGCAGGGGTTATGATTACAGCAAGAGTTCCAAATCCGTACGGTTATGGAAGGGTTATAAAAGACGGCAGTCATAGAGTTATAAAAATTGTTGAGGAAAAAGACGCAACGCCACAGGAAAAAAATATAAAGGAAGTAAACTCCGGAATATACTTATTTTATGCTCCTTACCTATATGATGCACTTGAAAAATTAGAAAACAATAACGCACAAAAAGAATATTATCTAACCGATGTAATAGAGATTTTAAGACAAGAGGAAAAATACGTTTATGCTTTAGAAATTCCAGACTATACAGAAATACTAAATGTAAACGATAGATTACAGCTTGCAGGAGTAGAAAACATTTTAAAGCAACGATATATTACATTTTGGGCTTTAAATGGTACAACTTTCCATCAACCAGAAAGTACGTGGATAGAGTTTGATGTAAACTTATCAAGAGACGTAGAAATATATCAAAATTGTTTCTTATCAGGAGAAACTTCTATCGATGAAGGAACGATAATAGAGCCTAACTGTATCATAAAAAAATCTAAAATAGGTAAAAATGTCAAAATACTTGCAAACAGCTACATAGAAGATTCTGTAATTGAAGATAACGCTATAATAGGACCATTTGCAAGAATAAGGAATAATGCAGTCATCAAAGAGTCGGCAGTAATTGGAAACTTCGTTGAAGTTAAGAACTCTATTATCGGAGAAAGAACAAATGCAAGACATCTAAGCTACTTAGGAGATGCTGAAATTGGTAAAGATGTAAACATAGGAGCAGGAACAATTACATGCAATTATGACGGATTTAGAAAGCATAAAACCATTATAAAAGACAGAGCTTTTATAGGCAGCGATACGATGCTTGTTGCTCCAATTGTGATTGGAGAAGAAGCAATTACAGGCTCTGGCTCAGTAATAACAAAAGACGTTCCGGATAAAGCCCTTGCAATTGAAAGAAGTCAGCAAAAAATTATAGAAAACTATGCTGAAAAGAGAAAAAAGAAGGTGATGGAAAATGAAAGCAGCTAAGGATTTACAAGATTTAAAACAGTTATACAACAAAGATTTCTACCAATGGATTATGGAAAACGTGGAATTACTAAAGAACAAAGAATTTGACTTAGTGGACTGGGAACATGTTATCGAGGAGCTTGAGAGTATGGGAAGAAGCGAGCTTAGCAACGCAATCAGTTTCATGACTGTAATTTTAGAACATCTTTATAAATATGAACATTTCGGAGATAATAATACAATGGGCAATGGCTGGATAAAAAGTATCTTAAATTCAAGATATAGACTAATTAAGATTTTTGATAAAAACCCATCATTAAAGAAAAAAGCTGAAGAAAGCATTCAAGAAGCATGGGAAGACTCAATCAAAAAGATGATTACTTGGTTTAAATATCCGGAAAACAAAATCTTAGCTAAAAAATATTTTGGCAGATTGCCAACGGAGCAAGATTTTTCAAAGATATGCCCGTATACTTTCCAGCAGATTTTAGAGTATGAGCCATGGCTAAAGGACTTGGAGGAGTAATTATGGCTGTAAAAACTCTTAATAAAGAAGAAATAAAAGATTTGTACAACAAAGATTTTTACCAATGGATAGTTGAAAACGTAGAACTTCTCAAAAATAAAGAGTTTGACTTGGTGGACTGGGAGAATGTGATTGAGGAGCTTGAAAGTATGGGAAGAAGCGAGCTTAGAAGTGTAATTAGCTTTATGACTGTGATTTTGGAGCATTTATATAAATATGAGCATTTTAGAGAAAATGAAACGATGGGAAATAGCTGGATTGATAGTATAGACAACTCAAGAATTGAATTAGAATGGTTATTTAATGATAGTCCTTCGTTAAAAAGAAAAGCTCAGGAAGAAATAGATTTAGCATGGAAAAGTGCAGTTAAAAGATTAGTTAAATGGTTTAAAAAACCGGAAAATCATCATTTAGCTAAAAGATATTTTGGCAAAATACCAACAGAGCAAGATTTTCCGAAAAAATGTCCATATACTATCCAGCAGATTTTAGAATATGAACCATGGATTGAAAATCAAGGAGGAATTTTATGAAAAAAACAAGCATCTTGAATGTGTTTTTAATGCTTTTAACAGTCTTATTATTTACCTTTAACAACAAAGCCAAAGCAGAGGATGGTTATCGGCTCTTTGATAAAGTTGTGCTTGTAGTTAATGGAGAGCCTGTTTTAAAGTCAGATTTAGAGTTTGCGAAAAACTGGTATAACATCAAAGATGATAAAGAAGCTGAAGAAAAGATAATAAACTCATTTCTTTTAGCCCAGCAGGCAAGAAGAATGGGTATTTCTGTGTCTCCACGGGAAATAGATAACGCAGTTTTAAACATAGCCAAAGCAAATGGGATTGATGATTTAGAAACTTTTAAGAAAAAGCTTGAAGATAGTGGTATTTCTTATTCAAAATTAAAAGAATTTTTAGCAAGAGATATGCTCGCTAACAGACTGCTACATCTATACATGAGAGAAAAAGCATCAAAAGGTATCATTGAAGGCGATAAGGAAGATGTTAAAACAGTAAGACTTATTTTTATCTCAAAAAATAGACCGGACTATCAAGAAGTTTTATCAAAGCTTGACAAAGAATTAAACAAAAATAATTTTAGCGAGTTTGCATCTAAATACTCTGATGATAAATTTACTGCTGAAAATAAAGGGTTGATAGGAGAAATCAAAAAAGGAGACCTTGTTAAAGAACTTGACGAAGCGATCTTTTCACACAAAGCAGGAGATATTTTTAAAGTTGAAACAAACGAAGGAATGTATTTTATTTACATAGAAAAAGAAGAGAATAAACTCACTCCTAAAGCTGAAATGAGCGAAAAAGAAGTAGAAAAGCTTAAAAAAGAATATGATTTATTGTTGAGAAAACTTAAAGAGCGGGCTGTAATTCAAAGGCTTGGATAAAACACAGAAAGGTAAATTTTTTGAAGATAGGGCTGTAAAGTATTTAGAATCAATCGGCTATAAAGTTTTACTTAGAAACTACAGGTCTAAGTATGGTGAAATTGATATAATAGCTGAAACAAATAATGTAATTGTTTTTGTAGAAGTTAAGGGAAGGTTCACAGAAGATTTTGGCAGTGGTGAAGAGAGTATAACAAAGAAAAAAATAGACAAGATTGTAAAAACAGCATTACAATTTATTGAAGAGAATAATCTACAGGAAAAAGATTTTAGGTTTGACGTGGTTGCCTTTAAAGGCAACCAAATTTTTCATTTAGAGAACGCTTTTAGTTTGGAATGATGTCTTGAGTGGCAAATTAAGAAATTTTACAAAATAAGGAGTTCCTTCGGACTTACGTCCTCAGGATGACAGTCATAGGCTAAATGGTAAATATTAAAGGAAGTATTAACTTCGATGTCATTCTGAGCGAAGCGAAGAATCTAATACTTTTTTAAATTTCCAACTTGACGTATTTATAAAACGCTTTTAGCTTGGAATGATTTTAGCAAACTTTCTTTTTCCTACTTGGATTATAAACTCCTTTGTTAAATCCGGCTTATACATTGGGTCTGTGATTTTTTCTCCGTTAACTTTAACTCCACCTTGTTTTATAAGTCTTTTAGCTTCTGCCTTTGTTTCTGCTAATTTTAAATTAAAAATTATTTCAAAAAGCTCTGTTTCAGTGCCAATTTCAGATGCTTTAAATACCGGAATTTCTTCCGGAATTTCTTTCTTGGAATGAACCTTTTCAAAATGTTCTCTTGCTTTTATTGCATCTTCTTTACTGTGGAATCTTTCAACAATATACATTCCAAGCTGTTTTTTTACTTCCATCGGATGCAAGATACCTTTTTGGACATCTTCTTTAAGCTTGTTTATCTCATCTAATGTTAAGTCTGTTAATAATTCCCAGTATTGCCACATAAGTTCATCAGAAATAGACATTATTTTTCCAAACATTTCTTCCGGTGGCTGGGTTATTCCAATATAGTTTCCGTAAGATTTACTCATTTTCTTAACGCCATCAGTGCCAACTAAAAGAGGAAGCAGTATTGCTACCTGAGGACTTTCAATTCCATACTCTTTTTGAATATCCCTTCCTATCAATAAGTTAAATCTTTGGTCAGAACCGCCAAGCTCCACATCTGCTTTAATAGCTACCGAGTCATAAGCTTGCAGTAGTGGGTAAATGAACTCATGTATTGAAATAGGTATATTTTCTTTAAACCTTTTCTTAAAGTCTT
>NZ_ABZS01000114.1 GCF_000173615.1 Sulfurihydrogenibium yellowstonense SS-5
TGGTTTTTTGCATAATATACATCTGTCTGCTTCATCTTTTGCAGCAGTATGTCCAAATCCAAGGGAATACTCTTTAAACGTATTTTTTCTTATTTCTGGTGGGAGCAATGGTATGTTATTTCTGTCATGCCTTCTGTAAACTACCTTCTTCTTTTCCATTTTAACCTCCTATATTTTTTTTGAATAAAAAGCTCATCAATGATTTTTGAACATGCAGCCTGTTTTCTGCTTGATTAAAGATAACATCTGAATACTGTTCGAACACATCTTCTGTTATTTCTTCACCTTTATGAGCCGGTAAACAGTGCATCACAATCGCATCCGGTTTGGCAAGTAAAACTAAATCTTTATTTACTGTAAACGGTTTAAATACATCTTTTTTACCTTTTTCATTCTCCTGTCCCATACTAACCCAAACATCTGTATAGATAACATCGGCTTCTAAAACAGCTTCTTTTGGGTCGTTTGTAATTGTGATTTTTGAACCGGATTTTTTAGCAATTTCTAAGCTTTCATAAACAGCTTTGCCGTTTGGTTCATAGTTAGGGGGTGTTGCAACCGACATATCCATTCCCATCAATGCACAAGCAAGGAGTAGAGTATTTGCCATATTGTTTCCATCGCCTACATATGCAACTTTTTTATTTTCTAAGCTTCCAAACTCTTCGTCTATTGTCATTAAGTCTGCCAAAACTTGACAAGGATGTTGATAATCTGTAAGAGCATTTATAACCGGAATAGAGCTATACTTTGCAAGCTCCTCAACCTCTTGATGTGAAAAAGTTCTTATTACGATACCGTCAAGATATCTTGACATAACTCTTGCTGTATCTTTTATATCTTCTCCTCTGCTTAGCTGCGTGGTTGAACCGGAAATATATATAGGCTGGCCGCCCATTTGATAAACACCAACTTCAAATGAAAGTCTTGTCCTTGTTGATTGTTTCATAAAAATCAGTCCGATAGATTTTCCTTCCAATGTTCTGTCGGCAAACTTATCTTTCTTAAGCTTTTTTGCATAATCAATAATGCTTAAAACTTCCTCTCTGCTTAAGTCTGTAAAAGATACAAAATCCCTTTTCATTCAAAACCTCCATAAAAAATATAACACTGTTTGATTTTTAAGTCAACTTTCATAGTAGGCTGTTCCAAAAAATCCAAACCGTCATTCTGAGCGAAGCGAAGAATCTCATATTTTTCTTTTCAAATCAAAAAAATAAAAAGATGAGATCCTTCGGACTTACGTCCTCAGGATGACAAAATTGAAACAACCTAACTTTTACAATCAAAAATTGCGAGATTTTTCACTTTTAAATTTTTTTAAATCTTAAATATACTTTTCCATCAATACTTATTTATACCTTAATCCTCCAAATCTTTTAGATATTTATAAATAGCCATTCTAACAAATAATCCATTTTCAACTTGGTCTAAGATTAAACTTCTATCTCCATAGACAAGCTCACTTTGGATTTCAATTCCTCTGTTTACAGGTCCGGGATGCATGATAACTGCATCTTCTTTCATTTTGTTCAATCTTTCCTGATTTAATCCATACTTTATAGAGTATTCTCTTAAGCTTGAGAAAAATGGTTTATCCTGTCTTTCAAGCTGAATTCTCAAAAAGATAACTACATCTTTATCTTTTATAGCATCTTCAATGTCTGTTGTTATGTAGTCTGCACCCAATACTTCTGCATGTCTTGGTAGCATTGTTATAGGTCCGCATACTGTAATTTCTCCTCCCAGCTTTTTAAAAAGTTTTATATCAGACCTTGCTACTCTACTATGAAGAATGTCTCCAATGATTGCTATCTTTAATCCGGCTAACGCTCCTTTTTTTTCTATGATAGTAAAAGCATCAAGCAATGCTTGGGATGGATGTTGATAAGTCCCGTCTCCTGCATTTATTACATGAGATTTTACAGACTTAGCAACTATGTTAGCCGCACCGGACATATAATGCCTAATAACTATAAAATCTGCGTTCATTGCCTCTAAGGTTTTCACAGTATCATAAAGCGTCTCACCTTTCTTTACAGAACTTGAAGATGCTGAAATGTTTATTGTATCTGCCCCAAGAATCTTTCCGGCAAGTTCAAAGGATGTTCTTGTCCTTGTTGAATTTTCAAAAAATACAAGTAAAACAGAGCATCCTCTTAGATCATGAAACTTTTTTTCTCCGTTTTTAAATCTCTCCTTGTATTCTTTAGCAATTTTAAAGATGTTATCTATGTCTTCTTGATCAAGCTGGTCAACAGAGATTAAATCTTTCATGATAACCCTCTATGCTTTTATTTTTTTGTATGAAAAGGAAATCAAATATATTAAAAGTCCAATTACAGCTACAACCATTCCTACTATAAAGAAGTAATGCTTAGCCTCGCCAAATAGCATTGTTGCAACATGACCAAAAAGATAACCAATATACAAAAATAGGACAGCCCATATTATCAAAGATAAGATATTAAAAAAAAGAAATTTATAAAAATTAAAGCCGGAAGCTCCCATCAACATCATCGGAACTACTCTCATACCATACATAAATCTAATTATAAAGAGAGAGAAAATCCCATATTTTTGAATTAAGCTTTTCATCTTTCTGTACTTTCTTTTTGTGTACTTATTTCCAAGTAAAAAGTGTCTTCCTTTCCATCTTCCTAAGAAAAAATATATCAGTTCGTGAACTAATGCTCCGAGGATTGAAAATATGAGCGTTGGTAATGGTTCTAAAAATCCATGTTTTATAAAAAATCCAGCAACCAGTAGAGCAAATTCTCCTTCTAAGAATGTGCCTACAAATACAGCAAGATATCCATAGCTATTTAAAAGTTGTTCAAAGTTTTCTATCATTCTTCTCCTGGATGTAAGTGTCCCTGGGCGGATTTGAACCGCCGACCTCCAGATTAGGAATCTGGGGCTCTGTCCTACTGAGCTACAGGGACACTTTCAGGTAGTAGTCTTACCTCTGTATAATTGTTATCTTTAAATGCTTTTATTACTCTATCTAAATCTTCTTTTTTAACTTTTTTAATTCTGTCAAGATACTTTAAATCGTAGTTGATATCGCCAGTTACGGTTATAGAATAGCCAATCGCCTCTGCGTCATTATCGACTTCTTCTTTTGCAAAGATTTCTCTATTTATTATTCTCTTCTTAGCGTTTTCTACCTCTTCTTTAGAAAATCCTTTTTCTTGATATCTTTTTATGATTTCAAATATTTTGCTTTTTGCCTGCTCTATTTTGTTTTCATCGGTTACAAAGTATATTAAAAACTGGCTTGTTCCTTTATGGGCTAAATACCCACCCATGATTGATTGAACCAATCCAGCTTCTTTTATCTCTTGATACATTACTGAACTTTTTCCATTTAATAAAATCTCTTCTAACACATTAAAAGGATATGAATCTTTATCTGTAATAGGTGGGGCTTGCCAACCAATGGCTAAGTATGCTCTTGTAATCTGTTTTTTTCTTATATCTTCTCTTCTTACTTCTTGTTGTGGGTCTTCTAACGGAACCTCCGGCGGTTTGTAGTACTTACCTTTAACACTTCCAAAAGTTTTTTCTATCTCTTTCAAAACTTGCTCAGCTTTTACATTTCCAACAATGACCACGGTTTTATTTGATGGAGTATAGTAAGAATAAAAATAGTTTCTAACTAATTCCGGTGTATAGTTTTCTATTGTTTCCCTGTAGCCTATTACCGGATATTTGTAGTTAGATTTTTTGTAAGCAAGTTTATTGTATGTATCCCAAAGAAGATTTTTTGGGTTGTCAAGATGTCTGTTCAACTCTTCTAAAACTATAGGTTTTTCTTTTGCTACCATTTCGTCGGATAATGTTGGTTCAGTAGTCATGTAGTAAAGATAGTACAATGCATCTTTCCAAAACTCACTTGCAATTTCAATATGATAATAAGTAAAGTCAAAGCTTGTTGCTGCGTTTATGCTACCGCCTTTCTTTTCTACTTCAAACTCTATTTCTCCTGGTTTTGTGTATTTAGTTCCGTTAAAAAGCATATGTTCTAAAAAGTGAGCCAATCCTCTTTCGTTATCCTTTTCATAAACTGAGCCAACACCAAACCAGACTTGAACAGCTACAGCTTGCGTATCTTCTCTTGGTTTTATAACAACGGTCGTGCCATTTTTTAACTTTTTAATGATAATATTCTCTTTTGCCTTTACTTCCTTTACCAATGCTAAAGCCATAATCAAACCCCATATTAGTATTATTTTTTTATACATCGTCAACCTGTTTAATATCGTCCAATTTCCAATTTAAAGCTTTTCCTACAAATGCCCAATATTCTGTAAATGATACAGGATTATATTTATCCCCTTCTACTATATTTCCATCGCTGTCTACTGTGTAATCAATAGCTGACGCATCAAGTCTTACTATAACCACTTTATTATCTCCCTCTTCCTCAACATGAACAATTTCAAGATTTTCAATCTTTGGATTTTCCACAATATTTCTTAGTCCTTTAGCTTTTAACTCTTTTAACTGCTCTTCTAAGTACTGATACATTCTATCTGTCAAAAAGTTTTTAACAGGTGATAAATCCCCATTAGACCATGCTTTTTGAATATCATAAAAAATACTCTTGGTTAAATTTAAGATTAACTCTTCATTGATGTAAGGCAAACTTCCGGCTTGAGTTTGAGAATCATCATACTGATAAGGCTGATAGTTTAAATTTGTATTGGAGGCATAAGATGGCTCTTCTCTTTTTCTAAATAGCCTAATAACAAAGAAAATCAGTCCAGCCAATAATAAAAGTCCTAATAACCCTAATACTCCTGCTGCAAACTGTGGTCCTAAGAAATGGCTTAATGCTGAGAAAATCGCCATACCTGCTAAAGCACCAAGCAATCCTGAGAAGAACGATGTAAAGAAAGATGGCTTTTGCTGTGGCATTTGATTATACGGCTGTCCTTTGTTGACAGGATTAGCAGGATTAGATGGATTTGTAGAAGGATTAGCAGGTTTATTTACTCTGTTAAAATCCTGGGCTTTGTAGCTTCTAAAGTGTGTAGAGCTTCCTTTTCCGGCCCTTGCAAAGCTATCTTGTGTCAGCGATACTAAAAAAGTGAATACAGTCAGCAAAATTAAAATCTTTCTCATTCTAATTACCTCCAAATATAAAGATATTTAAAATTTTACCATAGTGGAGATAAAAGGTGAGAAGTTGGCGAGAAGTTTCTAAGTATTAATAAGCCTAAAAAATTAGTTAACTTTCAGACCTTCTTGGTCTCAGTACAACAAGATGAGAAGCTTGAATTAAAGCATCGTCGCTTTAAAGCCGCCGAGATTCTGTGTTTTTGTTGAATTTCTCGCCTGATGCATTTAGAATAGATATA
>NZ_ABZS01000113.1 GCF_000173615.1 Sulfurihydrogenibium yellowstonense SS-5
CGTGGATTTTTGGAACAGCCTCAAGTTTAAGTAAGAAGATTAGAAGTTTTATTTATTTATTTATTTATTTTATACATCGGATAAGAAATTCAGTAAAAGTAGAAAACTCTTCCCCCGGCTTTGGAATAATAAATAAGGCTACCGTTAACGTGCAACTCTTTTTTTTCCTTGTCATCCTGAGGGCTTTAGTCCGAAGGATCCCCTCTTTTAAAAAGGTGGAAAGTGAATAAGTAAGATAAAAAGAACGAAAATTCCAAGCACGGTGCAGAATGACTCGAATGGTGGTTTTCGTCATCCAGCAGCGAAGTGAAGGATTTCCACGTTTTATGTCTTTTGGAAGCAACAGAAACAGAAGTAAATTCTTTGCATGGCTTTTAGTTAATTAAAATTTAAAAACGTCTTCACGATTTACGTGATTAATATCATTGGAATAAGATTAATATAGGCTTATTTTAATTTAAAATCTATTAGGAGGTTTTAGACATGTTTGAATATACAGAAAAAGTAATGGATCACTTTATGAATCCAAGAAACTTAGGAGAAATACCAAACCCGGATGGAATAGGACAATGTGGTAATCCATCTTGTGGTGACGCTATGCTCTTTACTATAAAAGTAGATAAAGAGACAGACACGATTACAGATGTTAAGTTTAAAACATTTGGTTGTGGTTCAGCGATAGCGGTATCTTCTGTTTTAACAGAAATGGTAAAAGGAAAGCCTATTGATTATGCTTTAAACTTGACTTATAAAGAAATTTTTGAAGAGCTTGGCGGACTACCACCACAAAAAATTCACTGCACAAACTTAGGATTAGAAACTCTTCATGTAGCTATTAAAGACTATCTTTTAAAACAAGGTAGAGTGGAAGAGGCAAGCAAAATACCTGACTGTATAGAAGAAGACCATGAAGAAGAAGCAGTATCCTTAGAGCATATAGGATAATGAAAAGAAAGGCAGTAGCGTTATATTCCGGTGGGCTTGATAGCACCCTTGCTATCAAGCTCGTTCAAAACCAAGGTATTGATGTCTTAGCACTTCACTTCTATACTGGGTTTTGTATAACAGAAACCAAAAGAAGGAGAGGCGAGAAAAAAGAAGACGGCTCTCACTACATAAATCCTGCCTTAAAATTTGCTGCAAAATACGGATTTCCTTTAGAAATAGTGGACATATCAGATGGTTATATGGATGTTATCCTAAATCCAAAATTTGGATATGGGGCAAATATCAATCCATGCATAGATTGTAGAATCTATATGTTTAAAAAAGCAAAAGAAATTATGCAAGAAGTAGGAGCAGATTTTGTAATTTCAGGTGAAGTTCTTGGACAAAGACCAAAAAGTCAAAAATCCATTCCTTTAAAAATCATAGAAAGAGAGGCGGGTTTAGAGGGTCTTATTCTTAGACCATTATCAGCCAAAAAGCTTCCACCAACAATTCCAGAAATAAATGGATGGGTAGATAGAGAAAAGTTAGAAGGCATCGTCGGAAGAAGCAGAAAAAGACAAATAGAGCTTGCAAAAGAACTTGGAATAGATGAGTATGAATCACCGGCTGGCGGATGCTGTTATCTTACTGATGAAAACTATGCATATAAATACAAGGAAACAATGGCAGTTGAAGGAAAGATTACGCAAGAGGATTTAGTTTTATTCACAGTAGGAAGACATTTCAGATTAGACTCAGGAACTAAACTAATTGTATCAAGAAATGAAGGAGAAAACAATTTTTTATTGGGATTTAAGAAAAATTATCATTTCTTTGAACCAATCGGAAAAGGTCCGGTGGCAATTGCAAAAACCATAAACGGCGAAATCTTAGATGAGGATGATAAACAAATAATTGCCAATATAATTGCAAGATATTCAAAGACAATTGACGGTAAAATTGATGTAAAATATTCTTTCATGGATAGAGAGGAAATTTTGACTGGATTTCCTTTTGATGATGAAACAATCAATCAATGGAGGGTTAGCTTAAATGGAAATAAAAGCAGACATAGTCCATGATGCAACAGGGACTTACTGTCCAATCCCTATAACAGAACTTGCCAAAGTAGCAAAAAAGGCAGAGAAAGGTCAGATTATAGAGCTTTTAGCAGACGATGAAGGAGCCATCCAAGATGTACCGGCTTGGTGTCAAACCACCGGAAATGAATTCTTAGGGTACAAAGAAGAAGACGGAATATTACACTTTTATATCAGGAAGGTGTAATGAGATTGACAATAGAAAGTAAAATTTCAGAAATTTTTAAAGAATTTCCTGAGCTTGAAGAAAGGTACAAACCTTATTTAAAATATTTTTATGAAGAAAGATTGGATACAATACTTTTTAAGAAGTTGAGCTTAATTGGGGCGTTAAAGCTTTTAAACGTGCCTGAGGAAGAAAGAGAAAAAATCATACAAGATTTTTATAAAATAGCAAACAAACATTAAGAGGTAGTGAGATGGTGGCTTTTGACAAAGAACAAGAGGTCAGAGAGATTTTAGACAAAGTAAGACCTGCCTTACTTGCAGATGCTGGTAATATTGAGCTTGTTAAAGTTGAAAACGACGAAGTGTTTTTAAAATTATACGGCACATGTCAAACATGTCCGGTTGCTGATATGACAATGAAAGATTTGGTAATTTATACTATAAAAGAATCTCTTCCATGGGTTAAGCTGTAAACATTGGAGAAGAAAAATATCAATAACATGACTTTAGACGGAAATACCTTAGTCTATGGATTATTTGGTTATCCTGTAAAACATTCAAAGTCTCCTACGTTTCAAACAGCAGTATTCCAACATCTTGGTATAAATGCTGTGTATGTACCATTTCAGGTAAAACCTGAAGATATAGAAAAAGCGGTAGAATCTTTAAGAGTTTTAGATATCAAAGGCGTCAATGTTACAATCCCACACAAAGAAAACGTAATTCCATATCTTAATGAAATCTCAGAAGAAGTCAAAGTAATCAAAGCTGTCAACACGATCAAAAATATTGATGGATATCTTATTGGGTACAATACAGATTGGTATGGATTCATTGAAGGTTTGAAAGAAATCATGCCGGATATAGCTGGTAAACGAGTTTTAGTCATTGGTGCAGGTGGTTCTTCAAGGGCAATTATTTATGGACTATTAAATCAAGGAGTTGGAAAAATTTATTTAGCCAACCGAACTATAAAGCGGGCAGAGAATTTGATAGAAGATTTTTCTAACTTTTATAGAATTGTTAAAATGATTATAAAACCAATCAGCTTAGACGAGATAAACCGTATTTTGAACGAAGTTGAACTCATAGTTAATACAACTTCCGTGGGTCTAAATGAAGATGACCCAGAAATTTTTGATTACAATCTTATCAATTCAAGCCATACAGTTGTAGATATTATCTATGAAGAAACTAAACTGCTACAAAAAGCAAAAGAAAAAAATGCTAACTATCAAAATGGCTATCCTATGTTAATTTACCAAGGGGCAAAATCTTTTGAAATTTGGACTGGCAAACCAGCACCAATAGAAGTTATGAAAAGGGCTATTGGGGTATAAAGCTTATGAAAAGCTATACTAAGTATTTGACCTTTAATACAAAAAACAGGCGTGAAATAATAAGAATTACTGAAGAAGTAGAAAAAGCAGTTAAAGAATCTGAAGTTAAGGAAGGACTTTGTCTTGTATCTGCAATGCATCTGACTGCTTCGGTAATTGTTCAAGATGATGAAGAAGGGCTTCATGAGGATATTTGGAATTGGCTTGATAGCTTAGCACCATTCAAAAAAGATTATAAACATCATTTAACAGGTGAAGATAACGCAGATGCGCATCTAAAAAATCTCTTAACTCATCTGCAGGTAGTACTTCCCATCACAAATGGCAAATTAGACCTTGGTCCATGGCAAGAGGTTTTTTATGTAGAATATGATGGCCAAAGACCAAAGCGTGTGATTATAAAGATAATTGGAATGTGATTAAGTTGAAATGATTTACTTTTAAATAAGCATTGAATTAAAATCTAAAAACCATCGAAATAATGAATTTTAAAATAGAGTTTTAAAAGTAGATAATATTTGAAAGTGTTCCAAATGAAAGTGTTCCAAAATTCTCGTAAGCTTACCTTTCTGTCATCCTGAGGTTGTAAGCCGAAGAATCTCTTTTTTAAAATAAAGTAAAAATGAGATTCTTCGCTTCGCTCAGAATGACGATGTGGATTTTTGCAAGCAGTCTCGATAATATTTTTATATATACGTCGGGTGTTCTAAAATTCTCGTAAGCTCACCTTTCCGTATCATCCTGAGGACGTAAAAGTATCTCCTCTTTTAAAAGAGAGGAAAAGAAAGTTAACCTTTCTCTAATACTTGCCATTCAACATTATACTGTCATCCTACGAGGATATAAATCCGAAGGCTCTCTTTTTTTAAAGTAGGCGAGAAATTGAGAATAAGCAATTTATCAATTGCCATACAATGAATAAGTGAGAGTTAAAAGGCGAAGATTATTCACTTCATTTAGGATGATAAAGTTGATTTTTAGAGTAGTTCCATTTAACTCTTTTTATCATATTCACAGTACTTTATAATCGGACATTGGTTACACTTAGGCTTAACAGGCTTGCAAATAGTTTGTCCAAAGGCAACAAATACAAAATTTATATCTTTCCAGTATTTTTTAGGCAATATCTCCATCAGCTTAAACTCGGTCTCTTCCGGATTTTTGGTTTTTACTAAGCCAATTCTATTTGATATTCTGTGAACATGAACATCTACACATATAGCAGGTTTCCCAAAACCTTCTGATAAAACTAAATTCGCCGTTTTCCTTCCAACACCTTTGAAAGATAAAAGCGTTTCTAAATCGTCAGGAACCTTAGAATTAAATTTTTCAACAAGTATTTTTGAAATCTCTTTTATAATTTTTGCTTTATTTCTATAAAATCCAACCGGATAGATTAATTCTTCTATTTCTTTCTCAGAAAGTTTTAAAATTTTTTCCGGCGTATCTGCAACTTTAAAAAGTCTATCACTTGCTTGAGCTGTTGTTTGGTCTTTTGTTCTAAGGCTTAAAATGGTAGAAATCAGTATTTTAAACGGGTCATTTCCATTTCTCCCCATAAATGCAACTACAGGAGCGTTCCAATTTTTGCTTTCTTTTTTTAATATTCTAAAAGCTTTTTCAAATGTTTTTAAATCCATAATTTTCCTCATTTTAAAGTTATGTTAAAATTTTACAAAATATAAGCGGAGGTAAGCAATGGAATTTCTAAGAAAAAAAGAATATAAACAAGTAGAAACTAAATTAAAAAGAAGTTTAGGCTTTTGGGATTTAGTCTTTATAGGAGTTGGTGGAATTATAGGTGCAGGTATTTTTGTAATCACGGGACAAGCGGCA
>NZ_ABZS01000112.1 GCF_000173615.1 Sulfurihydrogenibium yellowstonense SS-5
ATTAACGACAAAGCATTTAATATAGACAGAGTATGGACAAAGTTATTGATTACTCCAAACGATAACGCAGAGATTAAACTTTCTTATGCTTTTGAAAATGCAAGAAATGTATTATATCCAGCTTTAAAAATGGATGCTTTGTATGATAGAACGAACAGATTTAACACAGATTTTAAACTTAAAGATATTGGTCTTAATTTTAGCATCTACTACAATGAAGTAAAGCACGACATGAGAGATTCTTTTAGAACTACAGCAGGAAATTATCCATATTCTATGAAAACTTATGCTGAGTCAAAAATGTTTGGAACAAAGCTTTCAAAAGATTTAAATCTTTTTGGAATTAATATGACAGTTGGGATTGATACGTATTTAAGAAATTGGAAAGCAGATAATATTCAAAATGCATTTGCATCAAGCCCTAACTACAACGATGGTATGATACCAGATGTTAATATTAAAGACATTGGATTGTTTGTAAAAGGCAGTAAAGATATAGAAAAATGGACTATTTCCGGCGGCTTAAGATATGATTACACATATTCAAAAGCAGACCCAAATTCTATGACAGCTACCACTAACAGAGCTTTATTTATTAATAGAAATGGCTACAAATTTTCTAACACAGATAACTACGTATCAGGTTATGCTATTGCAAAATACAATATCAATAAAAAAGATAATGTATACGTAGGATTTGGTAGCACTGTAAGAGTTCCTGACCCAGAGGAGAGATTTATATCTTTAAGCGGTAATGCGCCATGGTATGGTAATCCGGATTTAAAGCCAACAAGAAATAATGAAATAGATGCAGGGTTTGAAGCATTTCCAATGAATAATGTTGGAATTAAAGGCAATATCTTCTATAGCATGCTACAGAATTATATTTATTTACGTCAGTATATAGAAGGTGCTACAACCTACACAACCTACAATAACATAAACGCTGCAATTTATGGTGGAGATATTAACGGATTTGTTGCTATTAACGACAAAATCTCAACAGAGCTTGGGCTTGCTTATCAAATTGGTAAAAAAACAGACAAAAAAGGATTATATAAAGATAGCGATTTAGCAGAAATTCCGCCATTAAAAGCAAGATTGGCTGTTAAATACGATGATAGAACTTTCTACGGACTAATAGAAGGTATATACTCTGCAAAACAATCAAAAGTTGACTCAGATTTAAAAGAACAAGAAACCGGCAGCTGGTTTATAGTAAACGTTAAAGCAGGATATACATATGCAAATAGACTATTTGTTGGCGTTGGTGTTGATAACCTATTTGACAGATTCTACTATAACTATCTATCTTATGTAAGAGACCCATTTAGAGGAATTTCTGTATCAGGAATTCCTGTTAAAATCCCAGAACCCGGAAGATTTATTTACGCAAATGTTTCTTACAGATTTTAATTTCCTGCTGCTGCTTGAATAACCTCTTTACTTTCAAGGGAGCTTAAAGCTCCCTTATTTTCAGACAATCTTCATAACAACGACCGTTTGAACCTTATCACCAATTCTTTTTACTTGAGAGTAAGCATATATCTCAACATCTTCCTTTAATATTACTCATTTTTTTATCTCTTAAAGCAACATAGTTGTCTGTTGGAAGGTAATCGTTTTTTTCATCTCTTCAATAAATCTATCACTTGCAATTTTTTCCTGCGATGGGTCTGATACATCTACACCGTCAAGTATGACTGTAAGTTGTTTTATATCCTGTTGCATTCTTGCAATCCTTGTTTTATTTTTATATTTAAAATTACTAAACAAAAATAAAATTTTAAATGATGTTTTTCACAAATAAAAAGAATAGAGAGTGTTCCAAAATTTCTGTAAATTTGCCTTTCCTTGTCATACTGAGGACGAAGTCCGAAGTATCTCTTTTTTGATTTTCAACTTGAAAAGAAAAAACATGAGATTCTTCGCTTCGCTCAGAATGACGATGTGGATTTTTGGAACAGTCTCAAAAAAAGACTATTGAAAATTTTAGCATTATGTATTATATTAATTTAACAATACTACACTTAAATTATTTTACAATGGAGGAATTAAAATGTTTAGTGAAAACTTATTAGAAAAAAAAGCAAAAGATTTGTTGGAACAGGCTAAAAGTATCGCATTTAAAAACAATGACTCAATGGTTGATACAGACCATTTACTTTTGGCGTTAATATCAAAAGATGATTCACCACTTTTAAAGATTCTTGAAAAGAGAGGTATTGATAAGAAAGCTTTAAGAGAGAATATTACATCATATTTGAATAATTATTACAGTCAGATCAGCAAAGCTGTAGAGGATTTTGTAAATTATATTAAGAGTATACAACCTCAACTAATAGAAAAAAGAAATCAAGCTATTGAAATAAACAAAGAGCTTAGAAATGTAAAGATTCATAAAGAGAGATTAAAAAGAGATTTATCTTATGAAAGAGAGTTTTTCTTTGGTGGTGGAAGCAGGTTAGAACTTGAAAGATTGACTATATACGAAAAACAGCTTGAGTCTAATTTAAACTCATTAAAATCTCAATTAGCTCAGCTAACGGATTCTAACACTGCTGATAAATTTTTATCCGGTGATATAAATCTTTTGTCATTTTTATACAAGATTATAGAAAACCATACATTAATCAAACAGATTGAAGACCTTGGATTTTCTAAGGATAGATTTGTAGAAAAAATTATTGAAAATGTCACAGGCTCAAAAACTTCAAAAGTGTATTCGTCAAAGCTTATCAAAGTTTTAGAAAATGCTGAAAAAATTGCATTTAACAGTGGCTCTAATACAGTTGGTGTTGTTCATATAGCAACATCTTTGGTAGATAGTAAAGACACAATAGCTGGTAAAATTTTAAATGAAATATTAAATTTTGAGAAAAAAGAAGGAGGAAAGAAAGCAATGGACGAGAAAAATATCCAGCAAGAAATGGCAGAAGAGGAAAAGTCTGCATTAGAAAGATTTACTGTTGATTTAACAAAATTAGCAAAAGAAGGAAAATTAGACCCGGTAATTGGAAGAGAAAGAGAAATTCAACAAGTTATAGAAATTTTACTAAGAAGAACTAAAAATAACCCAGTATTGATCGGTGAGGCTGGAGTTGGTAAAACAGCTATTGTAGAAGGTTTAGCACAAAAAATAGTAAACAAAGAAGTTCCGGAGGAGCTTCAAAATAAAAAGGTATTATCTCTTGACCTTGGCGGTCTTGTTGCAGGCACAAAGTACAGAGGTGAATTTGAAGAGAGAATGAAATCTCTTATCGATGAGCTAAAAAAAGACCCTAACATCATACTATTTATAGACGAATTACACACAATCGTTGGAGCGGGTAAAGGAGAGGGTGCTTCCGATGCAGGACAACTTCTAAAACCAGCCCTTGCAAGAGGAGAAATTAGAGTTATAGGTGCAACGACACTTGACGAGTACAGAAAATACATAGAAAAAGACCCAGCATTAGAAAGAAGATTTCAGCCTGTATATGTAGAAGAGCCGGATATTGATACAACAATAGAAATACTAAAAGCTTTAAGACCAAAACTTGAAAAACATCATAACGTAAAAATAAGTGATAAAGCAATAGAAGCAGCAGCAAAATTAACCGGCAGATACATACCGGCAAGAAAGTTCCCGGATAAAGCGATTGATGCCCTTGACCAAGCATGTGCAAGAAAAAAACTAAAGCTTGTTTATGCATCTCCAGAAGTTATCGAACTTGAAAGAAAAATCAAAATGTTGGACGAACAGATAATACAGGCTTCCTTAGATGGAGATTATGAAAAAGAAGCAAAGCTAAAAATAGAAAAAGCAAATCTTGAAAAACAACTTAAAGATTTAAAAGCTAAATCTTCAAATGAAAGAACAAAGCTTGAAGAATTACAAAGACAGCTTGAAGAAATTGAAAAACAGATAGAGTTTTACAGCCAAAAAGGCGATTATGAAAAAGAAGCTGAATACAAGATTAAAAAAGCTCAGATAGAAAAAGAGATAAAAGCTTTACAACAAAAACTTGCTAAGTCTGTAGTTGTTACAGAAGATGATGTTGCAGAAGTTATAGCAGAATGGACCGGAATTCCTATATCTAAGATGAAAGAAGAAGAGATGGAAAGATTGCTTCACTTAGAAGAAGAAATGCACAAACGTTTAATAGACCAAGAACATGCAGTTAAACTAGTTGCAGAAGCTATTAGAAGAGCAAGAGCAGGATTATCAGACCCAAGAAAACCACTTGCATCATTTATGTTCTTAGGACCAACAGGTGTAGGTAAAACAGAGCTTGCAAAAACATTAGCAGAACTTTTATTTGACGATGAAGACGCGTTAATCAGATTAGATATGTCAGAATTTAAAGAAGAGCATTCTATCGCAAAATTAATCGGTGCACCTCCAGGATACGTAGGATATGAAGAAGGTGGAAAGCTTACAGAAGCAGTAAGAAGAAGACCTTACAGCGTTATCCTACTTGACGAGATAGAAAAAGCTCATCCAAGAGTATTTGACTTATTCTTACAAGTACTTGATGATGGAAGACTTACAGACTCTCAAGGTAGAACTGTAAACTTTAGAAACACTGTAATCATAATGACTTCTAACATCGGTAGCCAATACTTAACACTTATACCGGTAGATGCTCCGGAAGATGTTATTAAGAAAGAGTTTGAAATTGCTAAGAAGAGAGTTCTTGAAGAAGTTAAAAACTACTTCAGACCAGAATTTTTAAACAGAATAGATGAAATAATTGTATTCAAGCCATTATTCAAGAAAGATATCATACAAATAATAGACTTAATGGTAAATGCTCTTAATAAGAGATTGCATGATAGAAATATTAAAGTTGAGCTTACAGATAAGGCTAAAGAAGTATTGATGAAGCTTGGTTATGACCCGCTTTATGGTGCAAGACCTATGAGAAGAGCTATACAAAAATACCTTGAAACACCATTATCAGAAAAAATACTTAGAAGAGAAGTTAAAGAAGGCGACACTGTTATAGTAGATGCTGATGAAACCGGTGAAAATTTAGTATTTACTGTAAAACAAGGTTAGTTAAGAGTACTGTAAAAATTTTTGTAAGTTTACCATTTCTTGTCATCCTGAGGCCGCAAGGCCGAAGGATCTCTTTTTTGATTTGATAAAGATAAATATGAGATTCTTCGCCGGCTTCAGAATGACGTTCAAAAGTTTAATTAATTTTTAGACTTGGTTAAAATTTTGAACACCCTCAAGTTAGTTCTATAACCTCTGGTCTTGATGGCTCGGGAATATTATATTTCAAGTTCTAAAATTACAGGGGCATGGTCAGAAGGTTTGGGCGACCTTCTTCTTCTTGGCCACAAATCAACTTCAACATCTTTTATATACTGTAAAAGAGGTTTTGATACTAATATGTAATCTATTCTCATTCCTTCATTTCTCCAAATAGCACCACCTATATAATCCCACCATGTAAA
>NZ_ABZS01000111.1 GCF_000173615.1 Sulfurihydrogenibium yellowstonense SS-5
ATGACTTCTTTTCCAAATAGTAATTCTAAGTATTCGATCGGCACTCTTCTTGAATCATCTATTGGAGCCATGTTGTCATCAAATTTTGGAGGGTCAAACAATGGTGGAACATAGTAAACGTTTGGTTGCGTTCCAAAGTCCGGTCTAAGAGGTAAAGCAACTTTATACTTGTGAACAAGTTTATAAACTTGTCCTTCTTCGTCATCCAAAAAGCCTACAAATCTTATTCTACCTACGCATTGGTGTGCACATGCGGGAGGTAAACCTTTTTCAACCCTCGGGAAGCAGAATATACATTTTTCTGATTTTGATATCTTAGGGTTAAAATATATCTTTTTGTAAGGACAGCCTGCAATACAGTATCTGTATCCTTGACATCTTTCCAAGTCTACTAAAACAATACCGTCTTGCTCTCTTTTGAAAATTGCCTCTCTTGGACATGCAGCCAAACAACCCGGATTAGAGCAGTGGTTACAAATTCTTGGAATGTAGAAGAAGTAAGAGTTAGGATACTCTCCACCACCAACGTCTTCATCCCAGTTTGGTCCCCATTCAGGAGCTGTGTTAGGTTTTAATAAATCACCATTGAAAAGTTCGTCGTGGTTGTAATCCCAAGGTACGCCATAATCTAATACCATATCCGGGATAATTCCATCTTTTAAATTTCCTTCCTCGTCAAAACCACCGCCAGCTTCCATCCAGTTTCTTGGGTAGCCTGCACCAGGGTGTGTTTCAACGTTGTTCCAGTACATATACTCTCTTCCGTTTCTGTTTGTCCATTGTGTCTTACATGCTACTGTACAAGTTTGGCAACCAATACATTTATTTAAATCCATTACCATTGCAAGTTGTCTTTTTGACATCTACATTACCTCCTTAAGCTTTTTCAACATCTACTGAAGTTTCATATGCATGTTGGTTTCCATCCCAGTTTCCACCAAACTTTAAGTGTCCCCAACCATCAGAAAGTTCAAGTAAGTTAAGCGGAGATGCTACTACTTCGTTATGCCCTTTTCTTCCTTTGTAGAAGAATGGCTCCCAACCATGCTCTAATAAGATTGCATCTTTTGGACATGATGGATAGATTTTTGCCATAGCATAAAACTCGCCAAGAGAGTTGAACACTCTAACTTCATCACCATCTTTGATGCCTTTCTTCTTAGCAATCTCCGGATTTATCATTACATAAGGCTTTCCTCTTTGCAATCTAAGAAGTAGAGTAGATGTCTTATAAGTTGAGTGGATTGACCATCTTGCGTGTGGTGTCATGAGAACAAACGGAAATCTTCTTGGTCTAATAGGTTCTTTAGCTGTTGGAACGTTTGCTCCTTGCTGTATCCATAAATCGTCATCTACGTAGTATGTAATTCTTCCGGACAATGTTTCAAATCTTTCATATAAGAAGAGGTTGTTTTCAAATACGTTGTACGGCTTATCCGGATAAAGCGGTGAAGATTTTCCGGCTTTTTCATTTAGTACTAAATAACCACCTCTTTTGAACATAGATTCAATAGTATTAGGCTTAAACTGGTCGGTATTTTCCAATGCTAACTCTACTGCATCTCTGTCGGTTCTTAACTGACCGCCGATTGTGTACTCTTCGACTAGTGTGTCAAGGTCTCTGTATCCTGTTTTAGAAAGCTGTGGGTCTGGAATTTTGATATACTTTTGGTCGCCTGTTTCTTTGTATTTTTTCATAGCTATTTCTTGGATTTTCTCAACAATCATCGTACAGATTTCCCACTCAGACTTAGCTTCTCCAACCGGTTTTAAGTTTGTTGGAGGGTGAGCAAGGTTTGCAAATCTATGATAACCAGGGTTTGTTCTTAAGTCCCAAACTTCATAGTGAGATTTTGCAGGAAGTAAAATGTCTGCATAGTTTGCAAAATCAGACATTCTAAAATCTACATAAGCAATAAATTTAGCCTTTTCAAGGAATGCTTTTTTATAAGAAGAACCTTTATTTCTTCTAAATCTGGCATCTGCAAAAAGTAAGAATGTTTCTACATCGTTCCAGTAAGATTTACCATGGCCGATTCCTTTATCGCCTTCAGACTTAGAAAGCATTTCATTTACTTTCTTTTTATACTCTTCCTTAGACATTCCCATAACTTCTTTAAACGTGTCTTCTTCATAGAGCTTATCAAAGTCCTGCATCATATTTCCAAGAACAAATTCGCTTACAAAACCGGATGCAAATCTTTCTTTATACTTACCTGCAAAACCAGAGATCTTATCTAAACCAGAGATAGCCCACTCATTTTCCGTGTTAAATCCACCATAAGGTCCAAGTCTTCCACATAAAGGAGTAATAGATGCAATAGCCCTTTGAGCTAACATACCATTAAAGTATTTACCGATTGTAAAGCCCATAGAGATAAATGCTACTTTTGGAAGAGCTATATCTCTTGCAAGCTCTTGAACGATTTTTGGATGAACATTTGTTAATTTAAATGTTTTCTCTGCCGGGAATTTAGCTGCTTCTGCTTTAACCAATTCAAATACAGGTGTAACTTTTACCTTTGAACCGTCTTTTAACTTAACTTCATATATACCTTCTAACGCTGGGTCAATATCCCAACCTAAATCTTTTAGTCTCAATGTTTTAACTGGGTTTCCTTCAGAACCCGGCATAATTGTAAATTTGCCGTTTTTAAGATTATAAGCTAAGAAAACATCATGGGCTTCAAATTCTTTTCCATGTGCTTTTTCTTCCATGTTATGGAAGACTTCTTTGTCAAACATTGGGTCGTTTGTGTCAATATCAGAAAGTCTTAATAGTTTTTTGTTATCTAATCTTACTAAGAATGGTAAATCTGTGAACACTTTTATAAAGTTTGGTTTGTAAAGCTTTTGTTGAATAATTTCGTTGATGATAGACATAGCTAAGAAACCATCGTATCCGGCTCTAACAGGAACCCATAAATCAGCTCCTCTTGCAGTAGCGTTAAAGTCCGGAGTGATAACGATTACTTTTCCACCGTTGTATTTTCCTTCCCATACCCAGTGAGCATCGGGAATTCTTGACTTGTTAGGGTCCTGACCCCACCAGATTTGAACGTTTGCAGTGTATACAAAATCGTAAGAAAATCCGATATTTCCTTCGCCGTATACTAAGGAAGTGCCAGGGAACATATCACCAACGTAAGAAGCTATGTAAGGTCTAACAGCACCAAGAAGTGTTCCAAGTCTTTTACCAGAAGCTGCTCTTGCCTCTGTTAGCATACCGGCACCAACGTGGATGTAGTTTCCAGCCGGTCCTTTTGTAAGCATAGTTTCATAAATTCTTGTTGCAACTTCAGTTATTGCTTCATCCCAAGATATTCTTTTCCACTTGCCTTCTCCTCTTTCTCCAACTCTTTTCATCGGATAGAGGATTCTGTCTTTTTCATACATTACTTGAGAGTGTTGAACACCTTTATTACATCCCCTTGGGTTAGCATCAGGAATTTTTGGGTTGATTAGCGGATAGTTAGCGGCTTGGTTTTCTCTTGTAACTATACCGTTTTGAACCCATACATCCCAAGCACAGTTTCCTTGACAGTTTACACAGTGGTAAGCAGTACCATGCTCTTCTTTCTTTCCATACGTATATGCAAACTCTCTTCTGTACATGTTTTCAACAAAAGAGCTATTTGGATAAGATGCTCTTGGGTCTTCTACTACAACAGCTTTAGCTTTAGCAAAAGCCTCGCTTGACCCAAGACCTAAAGCTCCACCTGCTGCTGACATTACTTTTAAAAAATCCCTTCTTGAGATCGCCATCTAAAAACCTCCTATGGTATTTTTATAAACAACCGCCACCGCCACCTGCTTTTGGTGGAGTGTATTCGCCTGAGTCATCTGGTAATCCAGCATCCTGCCATGCCTTCATACCGCCGGCAAGATTTTGAACGTTTGTAAATTTAGATGCACATTTTTTAAATATCTCCTGATTTCCATCTGTAGAAACGATAACAGTGTAAACATATGGATTAATTCTTTTTAATGCTTCTTTTAGGTTTTCAGTTGTCATTTTAGATTCATCACAGTTTGGAAATGGTAATGCACCGGGTATTCTTGAATCCTCATAGCCACCAACTTCATCGCTTGAAGTTAACTCTCTTACGTCTATAATTTGTACCTTAATTTTTGGATTTGAAAGTTTTTTATAAAGCTCTTCTGCGGTTATAGGTATTTGCTTTTTAAGTTCAACTTCTTTCTTACCAAGTGTAAAAAGAACGAATGCTAAAACTAAGATGACTACTATATACACGCTTCTTTCAATTTTAGGGTTCATTGCTGGTTGCCTCCGTTAGCAGGTTGTTGCTGACTTACTTGAGAAAGCTGTTTTTCTAAGTTATCAACTTTTCCTTTAACTCCAAAGGTTGCAACTATTAAAACTATAATTGCAATCCAAAATAAAAGTCTTTCTGTCATGCTCATCTTTCTCACCTCTTAGTCGTATACTTCTTCTGATGCTTTTTTAGCTTCAATAAATCTTGACCATCTTCCCATGTAAATAAGGTTTGCTGTTAAAACTCCAACTATAAAGTAGGTTCCGGACATAACCATACTACCGATAGATAAGGTTGGATATGCTGCTAAGAATGCTCCGGTTGTACATCCACCACCGATTAATGCACCAATCGCCAAGAACATTCCAGCAAAGAAAACAAGGATCATTCTTACCATTAACAACAAATCAACCTGTATTGTCCAGCCTAATCCGACAAATCTGGTAAAGAAGAAAAGATTCATTTTTACCTGTGGCATAGGGACACCTTGAGCAAAAGCTGGTGGAACCGGGTCAAACTTAAATTTACCGGATATGATCGCTGCTAAAAATGCTCCCGGTAATACACCTATGATTAAACCTGCGTGCCAAATAATACCTTCTGTTATCTTAGGAACAACGTTTGATAGTGGATGTCCAAGGAAATCTGCAACCCACGCAACTAAAGCAAGTAAAGCACCGGAGAATCCAAGATATTCACCCTGAGCTGTTGCCCATGCAATTATAGAACCAGCCGCAACTCCACCTAACGCCCAATGCCACTCATCTTTTATAAGATTAAAGCTATATTTTTCTTGATAGAATTTTTTAGCCGGGTCTACATAATCAGCTATTAACGCAAAAATTAAGAATAACACACCCCAGGCAACAGCTAAAGGTCCATAAGATACGCCTAAAACACCGTACAATGTAAGGTCTTGTCTGCTTCCGAGAATACCGGCTTCAACCAATGATGGTTGTATTGCGTTGTAAATTAAAACGCCGATAATTAGGCCGATGACACCAGCCGCAGATATAAACTTACCAGCTCCTACCCTTGCAACGCAAGTTCCAGGACAAAAACCGGCAGAAGCCATAGCTATCCCAAACATAATACCACCTATAATATGAGCAACGCCCAAGTATGGCATTATTCTTGGAATTAAATTTGTACTTTCTGCAAACCCGAGAATATCAGCTAATCCATAAATGATAGAAGCAGTTG
>NZ_ABZS01000110.1 GCF_000173615.1 Sulfurihydrogenibium yellowstonense SS-5
TCCTTGAATTCCTGAGTCTTGAATTTTTTTCTCTAAGTACAATCTTTCCCAATCTTCCGTCTCAAAAAAATAGATATTCATAATACATCCCTCCAATTGTTTAAATCTATTCTAACATAGAGATAGATATATTGGATATGATAATTTAAAATACCTTGGGTGAGAAATTACCTCCATAGTTTACTTTTTCTAAAAAAGCTATAACCAATAGCATATGAATATAGATAAGCAACAAAAGTTTTAATCTTTCTCCATCTACTTATAAGATTGAAATTTTTTATTTGAGAATTAACTGCTTCAATAATTTGCCTTTTACTCTTTTCTTGTTTATCTTCACATACTTTAACATATTTACACCCTTTATACCTTGGGTGAGAAATTAGTGATTTTTATAAAATTTAAAAGTGAGATTCTTCGGACTAAAGTCCTCAGAATGACAGCGAAAGGTTGAATGATACGCATTAAAGGAAGGATAACCTTATATGTCATCGTATATTAAATATACTAAAAATTTTAATCTACAAGAGAATAAGTTTTATAATAATTATAGACATGGGAGAAAAAAGGAAGGACAGATCAAGTTATTGTCATTGGTCTTTTAAGACCGCTCAGAATGTTTGTAGACTGTCCTTCCTCTACTTCCTAAAACCTGAATCAGAACATTAGGCTTTTAAGCCTGTATTGATTACGATGATAGGTTATCAGGAAGTTTCTCTCATGTCAAGTATTTTATGAAAGGAGGTAATCTTATGAACAACTACAAAATCGTCGTTGGAGTTGATGTATCTAAAAACTCATTCACTGCTACAGTATTGTATGATAACAAGAAAGAAACCTTTGAAGTTAAATCAGACCCAGTTGAGTTTGAAAAGAAAATAAAGCCTTATCTTAAAAAGTTTAAGCAGTCAGATATGCTTATCATAATGGAGCATACAGGAGTTTATCATTTAAAGCTTGCTAATTATCTGTATGAAAATGGCTATCAAGTAGCAGTAGTAAATCCATTTTAGATAAAGAAGTTTATGGAAGCTAAAATGACAAGAGTCAAAACAGATAAGACTGATTCATACTTTATTGCACAGTATGGAAGAACGTTTTTCGATGGAGAGCTTTATAAACCAAAACCAGATGTAGAAAAAGAAATAGAAATAAAACTAAAGATATTAGAAGACCTACAGCATCAGCTTACAAAGCTAAGAAATCAAAGAGAATCTTTAAGTCATGTACCAATACCAATCAAAAAATTGAAAGAGAACTTGGAATATTATGATGATCTAATCAGAAAAATAGAAAAAAACATAAAAGAACTTGAGAAAGAGATAAAAGAATTGACTAAGAAGAATTTTCAAGAGGAATACAAGCTTTTAAAAAGTATACCTGGTATAAGTGATAGGGTTATAGGAATGATAATATCAGTATATGGAAATTTTAAAAGATTTAAGAGTGTAAAAGATGCATCAAGTTTTATAGGAATCAGTCCGGGTATACATGAAAGTGGAACGAGTGTAAAGAAAAGTGGTTCGATAAAGAAAATGGGAAATCCATATGCAAGAAAGATACTATACATGGCAGCATTATCAGCAATAAGGTTTAACAAATACTGCAGAGAATTATACGAAAGGTTAGTAAGTAAAGGTAAAGCTAAAAAGTTAGCATTAGTAGCTGTAGCACATAAGCTATTAAGACAGGCATATGGTGTATTAAAAAACAGAAGACCATTTGATGAAAATTTTTGTACTTGACATTTAACATAGAACATTCTGAGCGAAGCGAAGAATCTCGTGTTTTCAATGAATTTCTCACCCGACGTATTGGGTATGATAAATTAAAATTAAACTCATATCTGTAAATAGGTTTACCGGTTCGGAAAATTATAAAATAATGAAAATTGTGATACTCTTAGTTTAATGCTTGATAGCAAAAGCTTCTCAAGTGTCTAATTTTGAAAAGAGGTGAAGTCATTGAGTCTTAAGATCTCAAAAAATAATAGAATAAAAACAATGAATGTATCAACTACAGCGAGAGGATGTTCCAAAAATCCAAATTGTCATTCTACAGCCGTGTGAAGAAACTCCTACTTTTATCGGATTTCTCATCTGACGTATTTTTATATGATATAAATCATTATTTATATAAAAAATCTTTTATACAATATCAAATCATGAAAGAGAAAGAGTTAAAACAGTTTTTTCATAGCTTATCAGATGGAAGCAGATTAAAGATAGTCAGAATGCTGATAGACAATCCTGAGCTTTGTGTTTGTGATTTTATGAGATTGTTAAAGCTGTCTCAGCCTCATGTATCCTTCCATATCAGAGTTTTAAAAGAAGCTAAAATCATTAATTGTAAAAAAGTTGGTAGATGGGTTTATTGTTCACTAAACAAAGAAAATCCACTTTTAAACGCTGTCTTAGAATTTATAAAAGATATAGAGTTAGATAAAGAAGAAATTGGATGCTGCGGTATAAATCAGGAGGAGAAATTATGAAAAAAATTCAAATAATTAGTGCTTCTAACTGTAATAACTGTGAGCTTCTTTACAATGTTGTAAGTACTATCGTAAAATCTAAAAATATTCCAGCAGAGGTTGAAAAAATTATAGATGTTAAAGAGCTAGTAAAATATAAAACTATGAAAACGCCTGTTTTGGTAGTTGATGGCAAAGTAAAACATGTTGGAACGCCAATTCCTGCACCACAAACAATCGAAGAATTAATCACACAAGATTAAGATGTTTGAAATTTACGACAGCATAGCCACCTATATTACAAAAGATATTTTAAATCTAAATCCAAGTGATAAACTATACGAAGTAGCACACTTTTTTATTTATGATACTTTAAAAATCTTTACACTTTTAACGCTAATAATCTTTGCAGTATCTTTTATCAGAAGCTATTTTCCACTTGAAAAAACAAGAAAGATTTTATCTAAGCATAAAGCTATTGCAATTCCATTGGCTGCTATTCTTGGTATTTTTACACCTTTTTGTTCTTGTTCTGCTGTTCCAATGTTTATTGGATTTGTAGAGGCAGGAATTCCGCTTGGGGCTGCATTTGCATTTTTAGTATCTTCTCCAATGGTTAATGAAGTTGCACTTGGGCTGCTGTTTGCATCCTTTGGTTTTAAAATTGCTTTGGCTTATGTTGTGTTTGGTGTAGCAGTAGCTATAATAAGCGGGTTTTTTATTGAAAAATTAAACCCAAGACATCTTATAGAAGATTATGTTTTTGAGCTTTCCTTCGGAGAAGCTGAAGAAAAACCGATGACTTTTAAAGAAAGAATAGAGTTTGCAAAAAATAATGTAAAAGATATTCTAAGAAAAATCTCAATTTATATAATCGTTGCAATAGGAATAGGTAGCTTTATTCACGGGTATGTACCGGAGGAAGCAATAAAAAGCATCATGAATTCAGCCGGTTTTTTATCTGTGCCATTGGCTGTAATCATAGGCGTTCCTTTATATTCTAACTCCGCCGGTATTTTGCCAGTTATTCAAGCACTAATAGATAAAGGTGTACCAATAGGTACTGCATTAGCATTTATGATGGCTACTACAGCCTTATCATTTCCAGAATTTGTAATCTTAAAACAGATAATGAAGCCAAAACTTATTGCCATATTTGCAGGCATTGTTTCTGTATCCATCATTATAGCCGGATATTTATTTAATATCATATTTGGGAGGGTTTAAGATGAAAAAGATAGCTTTTATCTGCACAGGAAACTCTGCAAGGTCTCAAATGGCAGAAGGATATGGAAAATATTTTGCTAAGCTGTATGGAAAAGATGTAGAAATCTACTCAGCAGGCTCTAATCCGTCAGGCTATATTCATCCATTGGCAATAAAGGTAATGGCTGAAGATGGTATTGACATTTCACAGCAGTACTCTAAGCATATTAATGAAATTCCTATAAATGAAGTTGATTATGTTATTACTCTCTGCGGAGATGCTGCGGAAACTTGTCCAGTTGTGCCGGGAGCAAAAACTGAACATTGGGGATTACCAGACCCGGCAAGAGTAATCGGGCCAACCGAAGACGCTAAACTTCAAGCATTTAGAAAAATAAGAGACCAAATCAAAGAAAAAGTTGAAAGGCTTATAAAAGAGATCGAGTGAAAGAAATGAGCAGTCTAACCGCTTATCTTTTATTCTTCATTGTATTATTTTTTATCATAAAAAAGCCGTTTAATATAGGCATTGGGTGGACTGCAACGGTTGGAGCAATTTTAGCATTAATTCTTGGTGTAGTATCAATAAAGGATGTTTACAGGGTTGTAGAGATAGTTTGGGACCCAACCTTAGCATTCTTGGGAATCATTTTTATATCGATCATTCTTGATAAAATTGGATTTTTTGAATGGGCTGCACTTCATATGATAGAGCTTTCAAAGGGCGATGGAAGAGTTTTATTTGTATATCTTTTACTCCTTGGAGCTTTAATCTCTGCATTCTTTGCAAACGATGGAGCAGCATTAATTCTAACACCAATTGTTTATCAAAAGATAAAACATCTTGGACTAAGTCAAAAATATATACTTCCATACATAATGGGAAGTGGATTTGTAGCAGACACAACAAGCCTACCGCTTGTAATTTCTAATCTTGTAAATATACTTACAGCAGACTTTTTTAAGATAGGATTTTTTGAGTATGCTTCTGTAATGGTTTTTGTAAATATCTTTTCTCTTGTTGCAACCATAATTTTTACTTATCTATTTTTCAGAAAAGATTTAATAAAGAAAATTGATTTAGAAGCCATAGAAGACAAACCGCCAAAATATGCCATAAAAGATAAATTTCTATTTAAGCTTACATGGATTATCTCTGCATTTTTATTAATAGCTTTCTTTGTAGGAGAACATTATAAAATTCCAACATCCTTTATAATCGGACTTGGAGCTGTAATTTTTGCCATTGCTTCATTGAAAGAAAGAGTTATTGATTTAAAGTTTGTTTTAACAAAAGAGACACCATGGCATATTGTTGTTTTCTCGGTTGGAATGTATGTTGTAGTCTATGGTCTAAAAAATGCAGGTTTTACTAATATATTAGCTGAAATTATAGCCAAATCCGTAGAGTATGGAAATTTTGTAAGTATTTTTACAACAGGATTTTTAGCAGCGTTTTTATCTTCTGTGATGAACAATATGCCATCTGTAATGCTTGTAAACCTTGCCATAGAAGAAGCAAACTTACCTATACAAACAGCAAAAATATTGGCTTATTCAAATGTTATTGGGTGTGATTTAGGACCAAAAATAACACCGATAGGTTCTTTGGCTACTCTTCTGTGGTTGTATGTACTTAATAATAAAGGAATAAATATTTCGTGGGGATACTATTTTAAAGTTGGCATAGTTTTGACAATTCCAACGCTGATTTTTACTTTATTTGGACTTTGGTTAGTGATAAATTTTTAAGAGCGGAGAGGGCGGGATTCGAACCCGCGGTCGGGGTTTTACCCCCGACAACTTCTTAGCAGGAAGCCGCTTCGAC
>NZ_ABZS01000109.1 GCF_000173615.1 Sulfurihydrogenibium yellowstonense SS-5
CAAAAACGTAATAACTGCAGTAAATGAAGAAGACCCCGCTGGTTATACACCTACTGCTCCAGCTTTGTGGGATACCTATAATTATTTTGCTCAAAACCCGCCACAATATGGTGGATTAGCTCCACAAACAGGACAAGATGACGCATGGAAAAATCCACTTTATCAATGTTTTGACGAGAATAACGACGGAAAATGTGAAGGCAATGAGCTCAAACCAGTGTCTTGTGCTAAAAACTTCGTAATCCTCATGACCGACGGACAGTGGAACATGGGAGGTCCACCTAAGAAAGTCGATTTTACATGCTCTATAGATACAGGATTTGAACAGTACTCTGCAGACCCTGTTGTTCCTGCTTATTGGATGCACAAGAAAGGTTTTACCAACAAACCAACGGGTATAAACTCAAGGGTTGAGGCTTTATACGGCATAGGGCTTTTCTTAGGTGGAACTGGTGCCCAATCTTTAAAGAATGTTGCCATGTATGGTTCTTTTGACACAACAGGACGCAATTGGCCAGACAGTTTGTCGGGATACCCGCAGGGTACGTGCTGGGTGGATGACTGTAGTAATTACATAAACTCAAATGGTAAAGGTAGTGGATGTACTAAACTTCCACCTTCATCTCCGGATTGGGATAAAAATGGAGATGGAAATCCAGATACATTTTTTGCTGCTTCAAATGCAATAGAAATGAAAGATGCTCTGTATAAGGCGATTTTAGATATTCTTAAACGTGCTTCTGCTGGTTCAACAGTTGGTTCATTATCAACAAAGACTTCAATTTCCTCTGTATTAGTTCAGCCATTTTTTTATCCAACTTATACAGACTCTCAAGGAAACACATTAACCTGGCCAGGATTTTTAAGGTCATTCTGGGTTGACCCTAAAAACGATTTAAGAGAAGATACAAACCAAAATAAAGAACTAAATTTGAGCGTTGATAAAATATTCCAAACATTCTATGATTCATCTACAAATGAAACCAAAGTAGCTCTTCTTTCTGATACAAGCACATGCACTGTGGACTCTATAGTTGGTATGAAAGACCTTAAACCTGTTTTTGATAGCGGTTGCTGGCTTGGAAACTGTGACCCTAATAACAGAAAAATTTACTACTCAACCGGCACTGATATAAAAGAATTTAACACTTCCAAAGCAGACGATTTGAAAAATATATGGGATTTGGTAGACAATAACGCATCAGATAATTCGATTACAACAGATATAGCATCATGCGTAATTAGATATATAAGAGGTGAAGACATTTCAAATGATTCAAGCTGTAATTCTGATTATGTAAAAAGAAATTTAAAAATTAATATTTCAGAAATTTGTCCAGGTTCTACAGGCGTAAAAACATGGAAGCTTGGAGATATAATTCATTCTACGCCGGCAGTAATTGGAAATGAACCAATAAACAGCTACCATTTAAGATATTCCGATAGTACATACTATGAATATATCAATTCTGACCAATACAAAAATAGAGCATCAAGAATTATAGTTGGAGCAAACGATGGTATGCTCCATTTCTTCAGACTTGGATACATAAAAGACCAGTCTTCAACAAAACCTGACGATCCATCTGCACTCCAAAATGACCCAAAAAATACAGGAACAGATTTAATAGCTAGTGAAGAATTTGCTTTTATACCAAAAAATGCGATCCCATACTTATTATGGTATGGTCATAAAGACTACTGCCATATTCCAACAGTTGATAGTAGAGTTTTAATTTTTGATGCTTCTATAAACGGTGATCCAACAGACGATAAGACATCAAATTCTTGGAGAACTATATTAGTTGGTGTTATGGGATTTGGTGGAAAATCATTATCTGCCGGTACTACTACATATAGCTCATCTATATTTGCCTTAGACCTTACTGAATGGCTAAATGGAACAGCAACAACACCAAAATTATTATGGGAACAAACTTTGCCTGATAATACACTAACGTTATCATTCCCATCGGTCGTAAGAAGAGGAGATGCAAATAAAAACGGAAGTTGGTATTTAGTAATTGGTTCAGGACCAAACGTTCCAAATCCATCATCTTATAATGATTATATAAGCTCTCCAAGTCTTTATTTCTTTGATTTAAAGACAGGAAATTTAGTAAAAACTATACAAATATCGCTACCACAGGACACAGTTGCGGCTGTAGCTGATACACTCCCAATAGACCCAAGCGATGATTATAGAGATGATACTATTTATTTTGGATTATATGGATTACAAAAACAAGGTACTACCTGGTATAATTGGGGTAATTTTTATAGATTTGTTTTAGATGATAATCTTTCAAATACTTCATCTAATCCATCTGTTGCAGTTGATTTATCAAGCTTTGCAAATAACGGTCAAATACCACCAGTAACTGCTGCACCAACCTTCTCAAAAGATGAAAATGGTAATTTGTGGGTATTTTTCGGAACAGGAAGATTTTTAAGTAACGGAGACAAGATTTTAAATTATAATAACTATTTTATAGGATTTAAAGACCCATGTTGGGATGGTACTTGTTCAACCACCTTTAAAAAAGGTGATTTCAACGATCAAACAAATAAAACAGTAACAGCTGAAGTAGCAAAAACTCAGCAAATCTGTTTATGCGATAGCAGCGGATGTAGTAATAAGACTGTTGTGGTCGAAACTAAAAATTACACTCAGCCAGCTGAAGTAGATAAAGGATGGTATCAAGAGTTAACAAACGAAGCTGTTATATCTCAACCGATTGTTTTTGGAGGAATTGTTGATTTCTTAAGCTATGTTCCACCAAATGATGTCTGCTCTTTTGAGGGAAGTTCTAAACTATATGCGTTATACTACAAATCAGGAACTTCTTATCCTGTTCCATCAATTTTATCTCCTAAGGCTACAAGCGGAACAAGTGGAATAGTAACTATAAACAAATCCATCGACCTTGGAAGAGGTGCTCCGCCTATTGGTAATCCATTCCAAGTTAGCGTTAGCCAAGGCTCAACAAATAGATATGAAAAATATATTCAAATTTCAACCGGAGTCGTTATTAAACAAACTCAACAACCAACACCTTCTGCTCAACCGAGGTTTATACTATGGATAGAAAAATAAAAGGATACAATATTTTTGAGATTTTAGTAGTTTTAGTTATAATAGGAATCCTTATGGCTTTGGTCATAAGGCCTATTCTTGTTTTTGTTGCAAACCAAAGACTAAACCAAGCAGTTAATATGATTGTTTCAGATTTAAACCAAGCTAAAATATATTCAATTTCTAAAAGTAGTCTAATGGGCATAACGGCGGATAGTGGTGCAAATAGTTATATTATTTTTCAAAACAACGATGGTAATTGCTCATACAATAATGGTTCAGATACCGTTGTTAAAACAATCATATTGCCATCAGGCATAACATTTATGAATGATGTTTTTTTTCTTTTCGATAGAAAAGGATTGCCAAGAAATGCTATATGTGGGCTTGGAATGGCTAATATAAAACTTCAAAATACATTACTTCAAAATACATTCGAAAACATTAAAACAATTAAAACAATTTGCGTTGACAGGTATGGAAGGATTAAAATTTTAGACGGAGATGTGCCGTGCAGCAATTAAAAAATAACAAAGCTTTTACAATTATAGAAGTTCTAATCGCCTTATTTATAATAATGATAGTAACAATTGGATTTTTGAGAGGTGTTTTATTTTTTATACAGTATTCCCTTTCTAATAAAATGAAAGATAAAGCATCTGAATACAATCTGATGGTAGCAAAATTTTATCAAACTATTGATTATAACAAGATTAATTATTTTCCGAAATGGCAAAATGAAACCTGCGACACTACAAAAAGCACTTGTTCATTTCTAACAGATCTAACAACAGGTTCAATTGTAGATTCAGATGGAGATGGCATACCAGACTTTTATGATCCATATAACGGACCTAATGATACCTTTAAAACAAATACGTTAAGTACTGCCAATTGGCTATCAGTTAAACCAAATAGCGATGGAACTTGTGATTATTCCAATCTTCCTCAAATAAACAATATAGCTTCTAAACCAAATTGTATTATATCGTTTAACGATAATATAAATATACAAAAATTTAGAATTTATACAGGTATAACAACAGCAAGAATAATGAATGGACCTTTAGAATCTGGCTTAGCCATAGGAATTATAACTTGGTACTTTGACCCTAATTCAAATAAGTACAAATCTGTACATACTATAGTGTTTAAGGAGAGAGCTCGATGAGAAATAAAGGATATACAATATTTGAACTTCTTGTCGTCATAGCCCTTTCATTGATAGTTGGGGCTGCTTTTTATACTTTTTATAATACTGTTATTAAAGAAAATATCAGTAAAAGCACGATAGCTAAACAAGAGCAAGATTCTTTTATTCTTGCAAATGAAGTTGTTAAAGATCTATCTACAATTGGTTTTGGCGTTGATGCAGATAGATTGATAATAAAAGACGGTACAGCTTGCGATTTAGATGGTACAAACAATCGATTTTTAACATACTGCTCTTCACAAAAACAATTAGCTTATTTAAGCTTAGCAGGTTCTGAAGATCAATATGCTGGATGTTGGGGTTTTATTGATAGAACAGGTAAGTTAAACACGTATATAGTTAACGATAACAATACTATCCCTCTCTCATATAGTTATTTAAACAAACAATGTCCTCCAAACGCTGGCAAATATATTAGACTTAATACATCAAAAAAATTATTAGAAAATGCTTTTACATATGACCCTAACAATCCTGATCCTTCAAAAAGAAACTCCTATGCATTTTATATAGGAAAAAATACATATCCAAACGATCCCAAAATAATTCCAAGCGATTTTAAAGTAATCTATAGTCTGGATGATAAAAATTTACCGAGAGAATGTGCTCCAGGAACTTATAATTTACAGAAAACTATAGGGACAAGCTCACTTCCATCTCCAGTAATATCATGTGTATTAGATTTTCAAGTTAAGTATGTAAAAACAGATAACACAGTATCAACTTCAATAACTAACTTAAATGAGTTATCAGCAATAAAACTATGTATGATAGTCCAGGTTGGTGGAAGACAGTCTGTACCAGATAATCCACATAACTATTCACAAGCTGGCGGTTGTGACCAATTTAACTATTCAAACAATGATTGGAGGTATTACAGATGGGCGGTAATAGAGCAAGTAATCCCATTAATGAACATAAGATAAATAAAGAAAAAGGTGCAACGTTAATATTTGCTATCGCAGTTGCAATTATAGTTTTGATAGTTTTAGGTGGGATATATTATATGCTAACAAGGGGTTTCCAAACCTCGCAGGATATTAAAACATACTCAAGCGTAAAAGAAGCAGCAGAATCGGCTGTAAAATATGGGGTTGTTTTAATAAATCAAAATAAGCCTTACAATGATGGAGCAGGCATGCCAAGCAAATGTGCTACTAATCCATATATTATGAAGTACAAACTTTTTGGAAGTAATGATATATATACAGCAAAGTATTCAAATTTGTCTTCTTCGGCTATGA
>NZ_ABZS01000108.1 GCF_000173615.1 Sulfurihydrogenibium yellowstonense SS-5
ACTCCTCTCTTTGAAAAAGTTTTAGTTGAAGTATTCTAAATCCTGCTATTAAAAATGCAAAAAGCAGTAGGGACAGGATTATTTTTGTTCTTTTTTCATCCATTAAGGTTTATTTTCAATAAACTTACCACTCTTATAATCACCAGGCTTCATCCCTTGTTGACCTTTTGCCAATTGAGATAATCTTTCTGGCGATGATAATATGCCAATATCTTTTTTCAATTTAAAATTTTCTGCTATTAGATAATTTTTTTCTTGATTAAGCTGAACGATTTCATTATCTATTTTATAATTTAGCTGACTATATCCAACAAGCATGATTAAAGAAGAGAAAAAGATTGCAAAATAAAGTTTATATTTACCTAAACCAATTTTTATATCTTGAATCAGCTCTTCTCTATTTATTGTTATACTTCTTGTCATTTAAATCCTCCTTCCAACTCTTAGTTTAGCACTCCTTGATGCAGGATTTTCTTTAATTTCCTCATCTGATGGAGTTATTGGCTTTTTCGTCAAAATTTCTAAAAACTTTAATTCTTTGTATTTTTTAAACGTATTTTTGACGATTCTATCTTCTAAGGAGTGGAAGGAGATTGCCATTATTGTTCCGTTTTTTGCCAGTAGATTAATAGCTTTCTCAAGCCCTTCTTCAATATCTTTAAGCTCATTGTTAACTTCTATTCTTATAGCTTGGAATGTTCTCGTTGCTGGATGAATTTTTCCATGCCTTAAATTCGGTGGATAACATCTGTACACTATATCTGCAAGCTCTTTCGTGGTTTCTATTTTTTTCTTTTTTCTATACTCTGCTATACTCTTAGCTATCTTGCTTGCAAATTTTTCTTCGCCATAAGTTTTTATGATGTTGTAAAGGTCTTGTTCTCTATAATAGTTGACCACATCATAGGCAGTTAGTTTTTGAGTTGTATCCATACGCATATCTAAAAACTCTTCTCTTTGAAAAGAAAAACCTCTTTCTAATTTAAGCTGGAAGGTTGAGACCCCAAAATCAAATAAAATTCCATTAATTTCTCTAATTTGTAGAGATTGTAAAACTTTATCTAAATCTTTAAATGAAGATTTAAGCAGGGTGATTCTATCCTCAAACTCTTTAAGTCTTTCCTTTGCTACTTTTAATGCGAAATCATCTTTATCTAAACCAATTAATTTTAAGTTTGGATTTTGCTTTAAAATAAGGTATGAATGTCCTCCACCTCCTACAGTCGCATCAACAAAAATTCCTCCTGCTACAAGCTTAGAAAATTCTAATACTTCTCTATGCAGGACCGAGTAATGCTCAACCAATTTAAACTACAAACCTTTTAGTAGGTATTTTATAAACATCGTCCATTATATCCAATCCTGTTTCTAAGCTACTAACCCAATCTATAAATTTATTAACCATTTCTTTTCCTTTAAAGATAGCTCCGTGCTGTGGTGCAATGGTTTCTATATCAAGCTGTCTTACCATTTTTGCCCAAAGTTTAAAAGCTTTTGAGCTTGGAATATATCTTCTATGAAATCCTTCCATATATTTAATATGTTCTTCAAAATTGCTTACAAACTGATAATCTTGTCCTAATGATGCACCAAGGTCTCCTGAATACAGTATTTTAGATACTGGGTCGTATACTTGGAAATTTCCTGGAGAATGTAACCAATGGCCGGGAATTATATACATATCTGTATTTCCAAGGGTAATTATAGCTCCTTCATCATCCAATCCTTTAATTCTATCTGCAACAAGTCTGTCCACTCCAAAATGTGGAATAAATCTAAGCCATAATTTTGAAGCTATAGCTGTTGCCTTTGTTGTCATTAACCACCCATTTGCAGCCGCAACAATATCCGGGTCTTGATGTGAGAAAAATATCCATTGAAGATTGTCAACTCCTATTAAAACTCCTATTTCTTGGAGTAAATGTTTAAAAACTTTATGACCGCCGGGGTCTAAAATCATACCTTTACCATTATCAACAATCAAATGAACGTTTGCTTGAACCATTTCTCCATGACCAAAATCTTCTAATAAGATGTTCTTGTGTACTCCATTGTCGAATAAAATCTCCATATTTAATTACCTCCTTTTAACCCAATTCCTTTTCTAACTTTTTAATCGTTCTTTGAATTTCCATAAGCAATAGTCCAAGTTTTGCATTGACCGGAGCTAAAACTCCAAGAACGGCAACATCCTTAATTCCTGTAAATACAACATATCCAGTAGAACCTTTAATGTACAACTGTTCAAGATTTCCTTTATTTAATTCAGATGTCACTCTTTCACCAAGGGATAATATAGCAGCACCCATTGCTGCAACTCTGTCTTCATCAGCCGTGCTTGGAAGCACAGATGCAATAGCTAATCCGTCAACACTAACTAAAACTGCCCCTTCTGCTCCAGAGTCTCTAATAAACTCTTCAAGTATTTCTGTGTACTTAACTGCCATGACAGTTTCCCTCCTGTACAATTCTTATGTATTATTTTAACCTAATATAACAATAATACGTCGAGTGAGAGATTGAATGATAATAATATAAAATTCTCCGCTCTGCTATAGGATGTTAAAATTGAGAATGTGAGAGATTGATGGATATTGGTACAGTTTATGAAGTACCTGTATGGAATATGAGATGTAGTACGTTAATATTTGATAGAGACTGTTCCAGAAGTTTTGTAAGTTTGCCTTTCCTCGTCATCCTGAGGATGTAAGTCAAAGGATCATCTCTTTTAAATCCTATAAAATAATTTCTCATCCCAAGGTATTTAATAAATAAATTTTTTTCATTTTTATGATGTTGGATTTAAATGGGATAAAATCTTTACATGAAAAAAAAGTGTAATGCAATAACTTTTTTAAGACCGATTGATAAGGATTTGCAGCATGGGAAAGTGTTGCATTTTTTTGAAAAATTTGTGAAAATTAAATAAAAGCGGAGGAGGAGGGATTCGAACCCCCGGTGGGCTGTCAACCCACAAGTGATTTCAAATCACCCGCATTCGTCCACTCTGCCACTCCTCCACAAAAGAGATAGTTATTATAATTCAAATTAAAAATTTTTTCAAGTCTTTTAAAACCCTGCTACTTTCAAGCATTTTTATAATATTTAAAATCTTTTCTCTTTTTTCTTTCAATTCTTGATATAACTGTCTTTCTTTTTCTACAACTTGCGGTGGTGCTTTGTTTACAAAATTTTCATTAGACAGTTTACCTTCCGCTATTTTTATAGACTTTTCAATGTCAGCTAAAGCTTTTTTCTGTCTTTCTATCTCTTTTTCTATGTCAACGATACCTTGAAGGTCTACAAAAACTTCTCCCAGGTCGCTTACAACGGCTATTTCTGTCGATGTTTTTTCTATATCAGTGCTAACTTCTAAGCTTTCAGCTTTAATGAGTGCTTTTATCTGATTTTGCAGCCATTTTAGTTTTTCTTTTACTGCTATATCTTTTGCTTTTATTCTGATGTTTAATTTTCTAGTTGGTTCTATCGAAAAGTCGCTTCTAACATTTCTCACAGAAGATATAAGATTTTTTAAGTCTTCGATGAATTGATAATTTTCTTCATTGTTAAAACTCTCTAAAACTTTTGGATATGGTGCTACTGCTAAAACTTCAGAGTCTTTATTTTTTAAATAGCCGTAGATTTCTTCTGTTATGTATGGCATTATAGGATGAAGAAGTTTTAAAGATTCTCTTAATACAAAGTTTAAAACTGTTAAAGCTGTTTTTTTCTCTTCTGGGCTACCTTTATAAATTCTTTCTTTTGAAAGTTCAATATACCAGTCGCAGTAGTCGTGCCAGAAAAAGTCGTAAAGGATATTTGCATACTCATTGTATCTATAATTCTCAAGCTCTTTTGTAGAGTTTTCGATAGTTTTGTTTAATTTTGTTAAAATCCAGTAGTCTTCTATTGACAAGCTTAAACTTTCTAAATTTGCCTTTCCGTCGTAATCTTCACTGTTAATTAAAACAAACTTAGATGCGTTCCAGATTTTGTTTGAGAAATGTTTATATCCTTCTATTCTCTTTTCAGAAAGTCTTATATCTCTACCTTGTGCAGCCAATGATGCTAAGGTAAATCTTAAAGCGTCTGAACCGTATTTTTCAGCCATTTCAAGCGGGTCTATCACATTACCCTTTGTTTTAGACATTTTTTCGCCTTTTTCATCTCTAACAAGTGCATGAATGTAAACATCTTTAAATGGAACATCGTTTGTAAACTTAGTACCCATCATTATCATTCTTGCAACCCAGAAGAATATGATGTCAAACCCTGTTACTAAAAGGGATGTTGGATAGAAGACTGCTAAATCATCTTTTCTTGATGGCCAGCCAAGGGTACCAAATGGCCATAATGCAGAAGAAAACCAAGTATCCAACACATCCTCTTCTTGATGAAGATTTTCAGACCCGCATTTTTCACATTTTAGCTTGATTTTATATCTTTCGTTGTACACTTTTTCAAACTTATCTGAATTTTCCAATAACTTAATCAAACTATCTTTACTTTCAAACTGACTTGTTTTTTCTCCAAATACTATTTTTTCATAAAATTCTAAATTTGTTTTTTCCGGATGTGTAAAGTTTTTGTCTTTTAGTATACTTAAAACATCTTCTACACAGAAAATTTGTCCGATTTTTCCATCTGCATAAAGATTAAATATTATTTTTTCTTCTAAAGAAGCATAGCTATCATCGTTAAATGGGTTTGTATGATTACAGTCTTTGCAATACCAGATTGGTATTCTGTGTCCCCACCAGATTTGACGAGATATACACCATTCTCTTATGTTATACATCCAGTTTAGATAAGTTTTTACCCATCCTTCCGGAATAAATTTTATCTGACCATCTTCTACAACTTTAATAGCCTTATCTGCAAGTTTTTTAGTATCTACAAACCATTGATTTGAAAGGTATGGCTCTACTATTTCCTTAGACCTTTGAGAATGTCCTACATTATGAATATGATCTTCTTCTTTTTCCAGCAGTCCAAGTTCTTTTAACTTTTCTACAATTTTTTGACGTGCTTCGTATCTGTATAAACCTTTAAACTCTCCGCCGTTTTCGTTGATGTGTGCAGATTCATCCATAACAATGACCATTGGAAGGTTATGTCTTTTTCCGACTTCAAAGTCATTTGGGTCGTGGGCAGGAGTGATTTTTACAGCTCCGGAACCAAAGGCTGGGTCTACATACTCATCAGCAATTATTGGAATTAGATTAGAGACTTCATTACCGTTTATATCTATTCTTTTTTCAGGTGCAAGTGGTAGCCTTACTCTTTTACCTATTAAATCTTTATATCTTTCATCGTTTGGATTGACCGCTACCGCTGTATCTCCAAGCATTGTTTCCGGTCTTGTTGTTGCGACTATAATATAACCAGAACCATCCTCTAATGGATATTTAATATGCCAGATTTTGCCTTTATGCTCCTGGTACTCAACTTCTAAGTCTGATATTGCTGTTTTTTCTTTTGGATCCCAGTTTACTATGTAAGTGCTTTAAAGATTAAACCTTCTTTATAAAGATTTACAAATGCATATCTAACCGCTCT
>NZ_ABZS01000107.1 GCF_000173615.1 Sulfurihydrogenibium yellowstonense SS-5
ATGTAACAAAAGTGAAATCGGGCAAGCAGTTAGGAAAGTAGATACTTTCTAACCCACACGGTTCAGATGTAACTAAAAACCCTGCTACTTTCTTGACAAACTTTTTATTCTTTCTAACCCACACGGTTCAGATGTAACTTGGTTCTACCTTACTACAAGAGTATCTGAATTTAACTTTCTAACCCACACGGTTCAGATGTAACTCCCCCTATGACATTAAGATGAAAATAATACATTATACTTTCTAACCCACACGGTTCAGATGTAACATTGCTAATGCTTTGAGACAAGAGATGGAGCAAGCATCTTTCTAACCCACACGGTTCAGATGTAACATTTGTTAAAAATAGAATAAAGGTTATAAATGCCAACTTTCTAACCCACACGGTTCAGATGTAACCTCTTTGAAGCATTTAATATTTATCCTTACCTTAAACTTTCTAACCCACACGGTTCAGATGTAACGTGAGAGATTTAAGTGTAACTTCATTTAAGTCGTCTCTTTCTAACCCACACGGTTCAGATGTAACGAAGAAAGGGTGTACCCCATAGAAAACACGTCATCGTCTTTCTAACCCACACGGTTCAGATGTAACAAAGATTATTAATTTAACAAACAGCCAGCCAATGGCCTTTCTAACCCACACGGTTCAGATGTAACCTTCAACTTCATAGTCTTCGTAATAGATGTGTTCTACTTTCTAACCCACACGGTTCAGATGTAACTGGTTCAGCTTAGGCTTCGGTGGCTCCTTCTCAGGTTCCTTTCTAACCCACACGGTTCAGATGTAACCATTAAAGGAGTGTATTCTTACACTTCCTTTTATACCCTTTCTAACCCACACGGTTCAGATGTAACTTCGTATGCATCAAAGATAAAGATGGTAGGATTAGACTTTCTAACCCACACGGTTCAGATGTAACAGTTATAAAGCTATCGGACGAGTTGTTAGGAAAATTCTTTCTAACCCACACGGTTCAGATGTAACGTGGATGGGTTAATATTGTCCCATATTCTTATGTAGTCTTTCTAACCCACACGGTTCAGATGTAACAGAGCTTTGGAAAGAATCAACACGAATAGAGAGCGACTTTCTAACCCACACGGTTCAGATGTAACGAATTTAGATCTCTGTTTATTGTGTTTCCGCATACCTTTCTAACCCACACGGTTCAGATGTAACTGATTTTATTATGTTTTTAATGTGCCCTTGTTTTTTTCTTTCTAACCCACACGGTTCAGATGTAACCCGTTAACTTTTAACTAAAAAATAAATTCGTAAAAGTCTTATTCAATTGCCAATGTATAAAACATTATAACATATTTTTAAAAAATCCGCAAGTTGAAGTTTTTTGCAGCAAACCTCGATATACAGAAAATATATTATTATATTTTATCCTTTAACTTCCCATAACAAGCCAACTGCTGAAAACCACAAACTCAGAAAGGGGCGGAAAATATCACTACTTAACTTCCCGATCTTAAAAAATTTTAAAATAAAAAACTCCTAAATTTCAAAAACTTGAATGCTTAAAATTTTAAAATCAAAAAGTTTTATTCAACAAATACTTATAGCTACTCTTCAAAAAATCCCTTTCAAACCATTACTACACAAACTCAAACCAAACATCAAAAAATAAAATCACATTACCAATACCTTAGCTTCACTGACTATTAAATCATCTCACTAAGCTATCACACAATCAGATAAAAATCACTAAGATATTGATAAACCAATCTCTAACGTCTCACATCTCACGTTTCACGTTCTCACGTAAAAACAAGCTTGTGCGGGCTAACCTATTCAATTGCCAAGGTTCAGTTAAAAAATAAAAAGTTAACATAAATATACAAAAAAATTTTCAACCTGTCAAGCAAAATTTACTTGTCATTCTATAGTCAAGAAATAATCTTTTTCTATCATGCCAAATAATCTTTTATATTCTCATAAATCTTTATTGTTGCATCGGATTTATTTAATGTATAAAAATGAAGACCTTTTGCGCCGTGTTTGATTAAGTCTATACACTGCAAGGTTGCAAACTCAATACCTATCTTTTTAGTCTCCTCCGGATTGTCTGCATACTTTTCAAACTTTTGAACCACCTCTTCAGGAATAGTTGCACCACACAAAGAAGCAAACTTTTTAATCTGATTAAAATTTGTTATTGGCATAATGCCGGGTATTATTGGAATATTAATTCCCGCCTTTTCGCATTTTTCTAAAAACTCATAAAAATAGCTGTTATCAAAAAACATCTGAGTTATAGAAAAATCAGCTCCTGCCTCTACTTTCTTTTTAAAGTATAAAATCTCTCTTTCAAGGTTTGAGCTTTCTGGGTGTCCTTCCGGATAAGATGCTACAGCTATACAAAAATAGTCTTTATAATTTTCTCTTATCAAACTTACAAGCTCGCTTGCATGTTTACATCCATCAGATGGAATATCTGTTTTTTCAAAATTAAGGGGCATATCTCCTCTAAGGGCAAGGATATTTTCTATTCCTATCTTTTTATAATCATCAAGAATGCTTAAAATTTCCTGCTTAGAATGACCTATACAGGTAAGGTGTGCCATTACTGTTAGGTTTGTCTCTTCATGTATTTTTTTGACTATGTCTCTTGTCTTTTCTCTCGTTGAACCACCTGCTCCATATGTGACAGACACAAAAGTCGGATTTAACGGCTGTAAGTTAGATATTGTTTCAAACAACGTTTTTTCTGCTTCTTCCGTCTTGGGTGGAAAAAATTCAAATGATATGCTAATCTTTGTATTTTTTAATTTGTCAATAATTTTCATCTTTCACCTCTGGTTAATATTTTTCAAAAATCTATAAAGGCTGCTTGCAAAAATCCACATCGTCATTCTGAGCGAAGCGAAGAATCTCATATTTTTTCTTCTCAAGTCAAAAAATCAAAAAAGAGATCCTTCGGCCTTCGGCCTCAGGATGACAAGGAAAGACAAATTTACAAAAATTTTGGAACAATCTCTATTATCTTCATCTTTCACCTCTGGTTAATATTTTTCAAAAATATATAAAATCTATTTTCAACGGATGATAATCTTATATTTTTTTGTGTGATAATGGAAAACTTTCTTGTAATTTTTAGGTCTTCAACTTCAATTTTTTTCAGATGTCCGTCATTGATTAAGTCTTCAGCAACAAGTTTAGATACAAAAGCTAAGTAATCTGAGTTTTGCACTATCTTAGCAATAGCTTTACTACTTGAAACTTCCATAGACGGACTAATTTTTATCTTTAAGCTTTGCTCTACTATATTCCTTGTTCCTGACCCAAACTCTCTGAATATAAATTTATAATTTTTTAGCTCATTTTGTGTTTTTAGATACTCACAGATAGAATTATTTTTAGATGCAATCAAGATTATCTCATCTTCATAAAATTCAGATATATCAAGCTTGTTTGATATTATGTTATCTTCTACAAGCCCTATATTAAAAATCTTTGATAGTACACCATCTTCAACTTCCTTTGAGTTGCCTATGAAAATTTTTATGCTTACTTCTGGATTTTCTGATATAAATTTTGTAATTATCTTAGGAAGAAGATAATCACCTATTGTAGAACTACAACCTATGTAAAGAATGGAAGTTTTTCTTACGTTTTTAAGATTTTCTTCCATATTCATGTAATCTTCTATTATTTTGCTTGCAAACTGATAAAGGACTTTTCCTTCTTCTGTAAGTTCAAGATTTGACTTATGTCTTCTAAACAAAGTCATTCCAAGATAATTTTCTATCTTTTTGATTTGAAGCGTCACGGTTGGCTGGGATAAAAAAAGCATCTGTGCAGCTTTAGAAAAGCTTTTTAAATCTGCAACTGCTTTAAATATTCTTAATTTGTGATAATCAAGCACTTCCATACTTCTTTGCTATCTCTGTTGCTAAATTTATTGTTTTATCAATTATATAAAATACATCATCTACAGAATCAAGTTTGTTATAATCAAACTTTTCTAAGGTCTCTAAGATAATTTTGTGTATATCTGTAAACTTTATCCTTTCTTCTAAAAAGTAGTTAACGGCTATCTCATCTGCTACAGTCAAAACTGTTGGATATACACCGCCTTTTTTACCACACTCAACGGCAAGTTTTAACAACGGAAATTTTTCTGTGTCTGGTTTTAAAAAGTTAAGCGACTTAATCTTTGTAAAATCTAAGTAATTATTAGATAAAAACTTTCTTTCAGGATAAAATAAAGCGTATGATATAGGAATTTTCATATCAGGGTTAGACATGTTAGATATAACAGTTCCATCAACAAATTCAACCATTCCGTGTATGATACTTTCTGGATGGATCAGTACATCTATTTTTTCATAAGGCATTGAAAACAGATAATGGGCTTCTATAACTTCTAACCCTTTGTTCATCAGCGTTGCACTATCTATGGTTATTTTCTTACCCATAATCCATGTTGGATGGTTTAATGCTTGTTTGACTGTGATATTTTCAAAGTCTTCAGCCGGCATGTTTACAAATGGACCGCCGGAGGCTGTTAGAATAATTCTCCTAACTTCTTTTTGATTTCTATCTTTAAGTATCTGAAAAATGGCAGAATGCTCACTGTCTATTGGAAGAATTTTTTTATACTTATCCTTAAGAAGCTCTCCAAGACAAATAATAGCTTCTTTGTTTGCAGTTGCAAGAGTTTTATTGTATTTAAGTAGTAGATAAGTAGGAAGAATGCCTTTTATTCCTGCAATTGCGTTTACAAATAAATCCAAATCAAGATTAACAGCTTGCTTTAATCCATCTTCTCCAACCAAAACCTTTGTATCATCTATATTTTTTTCTTCTGTATTTTCAACATAAACATAAGATGGTTTGAACTCTTTAATTTGATTTATAAGATTTTCAGATAACTTAGAAGCTCCAAGAAGTTCAACTTTTATTTGTTCTTTATACTTTCTGATAACATCTAACGTCTGACTTCCAACAGAACCGGTAGACCCAAGTATTCCAACTTTCAACAAAGCTTAAACTTCTCCTAATGCATTTACTATATAGCCAAAATATTCATTATCATCTTTTACGCCTACAAACTCCACTTTATCATTGATAACAGTCTTTGGAACTGCCGAAACATTATACTTCATTGCAATCTCCGGGAATGAATAACATTCATAAATAGAAGCATTTATTAATCTGCTGACTGTTGCAAAGCTAACGGCTTTAATCGTAGCAGGTGGACACCATCCGCAGGAAGTTGTTACAAAAACTTTAATATCTACTGGCTTATCTATCTCTTCTATAAACTCTAAAACTCTTTGTGATATGTGACATTCGTTATTTCCTATGATCTTTAAACTCTCTAAAAACGCCTGAAACTCTCCACCAAGAATATTTCCATAAAACTTTACGCCTGTATCTTCACCATTTCTTAAGATCTTTATAGCAGGCTTTAAATCTGAAAACTTTTTATACTCTAAATTTACTTTTTGACTGTCTTTAAAATGTTCTTCCAATGTTTTTTTAATTTTTTGAGAAATATCTTTTTCATCAAAATCACAAACCAAGGTCAAATTTTCTTTTATACCCATTTTTATT